>NZ_VMMZ01000098.1:0-378 GCF_013277475.1 Streptococcus sp. k-628 | reverse complement strand
CGGCTTACCAGACACTGAGGATAAAGCACGCTTGACTTATACAGATAAGCAAGGAAGCAAGTCAAACTGTTGAGCTCAGCAAAGGAGCGACAGGCTGGACGGTAACAAGTGGTGATGCGAGTCTATTAGATAACGGTACGTTACGCTTGAAACCATCAAGCTACACAGCTGGTCAAGCAGTAAGTGTTAGCGCAACCAAGGGAAGCGACGCTACAACCAGTCAGGCATCAAGTGCAAGTATCACTCCGACAGAGCATACAGTGGACATCGCTTCAATCACCAAGGTGAAAGGTGAAGCAGTAGAGGCGACAGACCTCACAGGTGCTGTAACCGCGACAGGCAAAGATCACGTGGAAGCAGTAGGAACAGTTCCTACAG
>NZ_VMMZ01000097.1:0-288 GCF_013277475.1 Streptococcus sp. k-628 | reverse complement strand
CAGGCTGGACGGTAACAAGCGGTGATACAAGTCTATTAGATAACGGTAAGTTACGCTTGAAACCATCAAGCTACACAGCTGGTCAAGCTGTAAGTGTCAGCGCAACCAAGGGAAGTGGTGACACAACTAGTCAGGCATCAAGTGCAAGTATCACTCCGACAGCACATACAGTGACCATCACCGACATCACCAAGGTGAAAGGTGAAACAGTAGAGGCGACAGACCTCACAGGTGCTGTAACCGCGACAGGAAAAGATCACGTGGAAGCGGTAGGAACAGTTCCTACAG
>NZ_VMMZ01000096.1:0-639 GCF_013277475.1 Streptococcus sp. k-628 | reverse complement strand
GTTATGATGAAGTTCTGAAAGAAGATGAGGCAGTAGTTCGCACTCCTGCAAATGAACCTTCAGCTGAAGAACTCATGGCTGATTCCTTGTCAACGGTAGAGGAGATTATGAGAAAAGCTCCTGCTGCGCCTACTCACCCGAGTCAAGATGTACCAGCTTCTCCAGCAGATGACCTTCAAAGAGAAATTCCTGCCGTCCCAACCCATCCAAGTCAAGATGTGCCTTCTTCTCCAGCAGAAGAAAGTGGCTCAAGACCAGGACCAGGTCCTGTTAGACCTAGCAAAGTTGAAAGAGAATACAATGAAACCCCAACAAGGGTAGCTGTTTCCTATAAGACGGCAGAGAAAAAAGCAGAACAAGCAGGTCCAGAAACACCTACGCCTGCTACAGAAACAGTGGATATCATCAGCGATACACCACGTCGTAGCCGTAGAGAAGGAGCAAAAACCGTTAAGCCTAAGAAAGAGAAGAAGTCACATGTGAAAGCCTTTGTGATTTCATTCCTTGTATTCCTTGCCTTGCTCTCAGCAGGTGGTTACTTTGGTTACCAGTATGTTCAGTCATCTTTACAGCCTGTGGATGCTTCATCGAAACAATATGTGACGGTTGGAATTCCAGAAGGTTCAAACGTTCAAGAAA
>NZ_VMMZ01000095.1:0-16003 GCF_013277475.1 Streptococcus sp. k-628 | reverse complement strand
AGTCAGTAACATATATACGGCAAGGCGAAGCTGACGTGGTTTGAAGAGATTTTCGAAGAGTATTAAATGCTGAAAAGTTGTCCGAGCAGGAAAGTAACTCCCATAGTTAAGAGACCAATAGCAAGGTTCCGAATCATAGCTGTTTTGGTTGGGGCTTTTCCAAGTCTGGCACTAGTGTAGCCAGTGAGAAGAAGGGCCACACCGACAATAAGGACAGTAGCAGGGATGCGATATTCACTTGGGAAAATGGTCACTGACAGCATTGGTGGTAAGCTACCAAGGAAAAAAGAAATAAAGCTAGAGATAGCAGCATGCCAAGGATTGGTAAACTCTTCATACTCTATCCCATATTTTTCCTCTACCAAAGACTTGAGTGGATTTTTTAGAAAGGCCTTGTTGGTGAGAAGTTGGGCTGATGTTTCACACTCGCCATTTTGGATATAGGCGGTATAGAGAGACTTTTTGGCTAGTTCCATATCTTGGTCTAGTAAGAGTTGCTCACGCGCAACGGCTGCTTCCTCGGTATCTTTCTGAGTTGAAACGGATACATATTCTCCACCAGCCATTGAAAAGGCACCGGCTAAGATAGCTGCAAATCCTGATAAAAAGATAATCCAGATATTGCTCGTAGCACTGGCAACCCCGATAACCACACCAGCAATGGAAATAATCCCATCATTAGCACCAAGAACACCAGCACGCAGGATATTTAAACGACCTGTAAAATTTGAATCAATTTCGTGATTTGTTTCTGACATATTATTCTCCTTTTTATCCAGTATAAAGGAAAAATATAAGGAAATCAATCTTTTAAAAGTATCTGAAAAAAGTTGCACGATTTTAATGATATAAAGATGTCGACATCTTCTCTAATAGATCAAACACCGAAGGTAAAGAGTATAGAATAGCATAAAAAATTTTAAATTAAATACGATAAATATTTTGTTCACTTTATAATCGTTTGCAAGAGAATAATTAGTATTAAATCAAATAAAATCCAAATATTTTACGAACTTTTTTATATCTTTTTCGTAAAAGGCTTTACAAGTTCTTAAAAACATGATATAGTAATAAAGCTTAGAAAATGAGATGATGTTTTCTAGCAAATATAAACCCGAGTAAAAAATGCCTACGGACAGGCAGGGTTGAATGCCGAAGCGTGGTTGAAAAACCACATTATTGATAGGGTTAAAAGCCTACTTTTATAAGTTGATGTTAGGACGTTTGTCCTAATTCATAAATTTTTAGTGTGGTGAAAGCACACGTCATCTTGTGAAACGATCAATAAAGTACGTAATATTTGCTACTAGAGAGTTAGGAAACATCAGGAACAGACATACTCAACAGAAACCAAAATAAACACGTCAGAAGATTGCAGAGCAGGTGAAAACCTGCTCTTTTTTCATGAGTCAACCTTTAGTTCCTTAGTTTTCATAAGGTCCTAAAAATATGGAAAGGAGTATGTCTTGAAGGAGTTAGATCAAAACCAAGCCCCAATTTATGAGGCCTTGGTGAAGTTACGCAAGAAAAGGATTGTTCCCTTTGATGTACCAGGTCACAAGCGTGGACGGGGAAATCCAGAACTTGTTGAACTGTTGGGGGAAAAATGTGTTGGCATTGATGTCAATTCGATGAAACCCTTGGATAATCTAGGCCATCCCATTTCGATTATTCGGGATGCAGAGAAGCTGGCTGCAGATGCTTTTGGAGCTAGCCACGCCTTTCTCATGATTGGTGGAACAACTTCATCGGTGCAGACTATGATTCTGTCAACCTGCAAGGCAGGAGATAAGATTATTCTGCCACGCAATGTCCACAAATCTGCCATCAATGCGCTGGTTCTATGTGGTGCCATTCCCATCTATATAGAGATGAGTGTAGATCCTAAGATTGGTATCGCTTTAGGTCTTGAAAATGACCGAGTAGCACAGGCCATAAAGGACCATCCAGATGCTAAGGCCATTTTGATTAACAATCCCACTTACTACGGCATCTGTTCAGACCTAAAGGGGTTGACAGAAATGGCTCATGAAGCTGGTATGATGGTTTTGGTAGATGAGGCCCATGGAGCGCATTTGCATTTTACTGATAAACTTCCAATTTCTGCTATGGATACAGGTGCTGATATGGCAGCAGTTTCTATGCATAAGTCTGGTGGGAGTTTGACACAAAGTTCGCTTCTTTTAATCGGGGAGCAGATGAATCCTGAGTACGTTCGTCAGATTATCAATCTTACCCAGTCAACATCTGCCTCTTACTTGTTGATGGCTAGTTTGGATATTTCACGTCGCAACTTAGCCCTTCGTGGTAAAGAATCTTTTGAGAAGGTCATTGAGCTATCCGAGTATGCCCGCCGTGAAATCAATGCCATTGGCGGTTACTATGCCTACTCAAAAGAGTTAATAGATGGTGTGTCGGTTTGTGATTTTGATGTAACCAAGTTGTCAGTTTACACTCAGGGGATTGGTTTAACAGGTATCGAGGTTTATGACCTCCTACGAGACGAATACGACATTCAGATCGAGTTTGGTGATATTGGCAATATCTTGGCCTATATTTCGATTGGTGACCGCATCCAAGACATTGAACGATTAGTTGGTGCCTTAGCAGATATCAAGAGACTATACTCACGAGATGGGAAGGACTTGATAGCAGGAGAATATATTCAGCCCGAGTTAGTGCTGTCTCCACAAGAAGCCTTCTATTCCGAGAGAAAAAGCTTGACCTTGGATGAGTCTGTTGGACAAGTCTGTGGGGAATTTGTCATGTGCTATCCTCCAGGAATTCCTATCTTGGCTCCTGGCGAACGCATTACACGAGAAATTGTCGATTATATCCAATTTGCCAAGGAACGTGGTTGCTCCCTTCAAGGGACGGAAGATCCAGATGTCAATTACATCAACGTTATTAAAAGAAAGGAGAACTAGATGGATTTATGGTTTTCTGAAGTTCATACTCCAGATGTGAAATTGTCCCTGAGAACGGCCAAGCAACTATACGCTGGTAAAAGTGAATGGCAGGATATCGAAGTCTTGGATACACCAGCTTTTGGGAAAATACTAATTTTAAATGGGCACGTCTTGTTCTCAGATGCAGATGATTTTGTTTACAATGAAATGACGGTCCACGTTCCCATGGCTGTCCACCCAAATCCCAAGAAAGTCTTGGTTATTGGAGGTGGCGACGGTGGTGTTGCTCAAGTATTAACCCTCTATCCTGAACTGGAGCAAATCGATATTGTGGAACCGGATGAGATGTTGGTTGAGGTTTGTCGTGAGTATTTCCCAGATTTTGCAGCAGGGCTAGATGATCCTCGTGTTACCATTTATTATCAAAATGGGCTACGCTTTTTGCGAAACTGCGAAGATGACTACGATATTATCATCAACGATGCGACAGATCCATTTGGCCATACGGAAGGGCTCTTTACAAAGGAATTTTACGGTAATAGTTATCGAGCTCTGAAGGAAGATGGTATCATGATCTACCAGCATGGGAGTCCCTTCTTTGATGAGGATGAGTCGGCTTGCCGAAGCATGCATCGCAAGGTCAATCAAGCCTTTCCAATCAGTCGGGTCTATCAGGCCCATATCCCAACTAGCCCTGCTGGTTATTGGTTGTTTGGATTTGCTTCGAAAAAATACCACCCTGTCAAAGATTTTGACAAGGAAGGCTGGAAAAAACGCCAGCTTTTCACAGAATACTACACTGCAAACTTACACGTGGGAGCCTTTATGTTGCCCAAGTATGTTGAAGACATTTTAGAAGAAGAGGAAGGAAAAAAATGAGTCGTTTACTAGTTATTGGATGTGGGGGCGTTGCCCAAGTTGCTATTTCAAAGATTTGTCAAGATAGCGAAACTTTTAAAGAAATTATGATTGCCAGCCGTACTAAGTCAAAATGTGATGACTTAAAGGCTAAATTAGAAGGCAAAACAAGTACCAAGATTGAAACAGCAGCACTTGATGCTGACAAGGTTCAAGAAGTCATTGCCTTGATTGAAAGCTATAAGCCAGAAGCTGTTTTGAACGTAGCTTTACCATATCAAGATTTAACCATTATGGACGCTTGTTTGGCAACAGGTGTTCACTATATCGATACAGCAAACTACGAAGCAGAAGACACAGAAGACCCTGAATGGCGTGCCATCTACGAAAAACGCTGTAAGGAACTTGGTTTTACAGCTTACTTTGACTACTCATGGCAGTGGGCTTATCAGGAGAAATTCAAAGAAGCTGGCTTGACCGCTCTTCTTGGTTCTGGTTTTGACCCAGGTGTGACTAGTGTCTTTTCTGCTTACGCACTTAAACACTATTTTGATGAAATCCACTATATCGACATTTTAGACTGTAATGGTGGTGACCACGGTTATCCGTTTGCAACAAACTTTAACCCAGAAATCAATCTACGCGAGGTTTCTGCGCCAGGTTCTTACTGGGAAGATGGAAAATGGGTCGAAGTGGAAGCTATGTCAATCAAGCGCGAGTACGATTTCCCTCAGGTCGGACAAAAAGACATGTATCTCCTTCACCATGAAGAAATTGAATCATTGGCCAAGAACATTCCAGGTGTCAAACGCATTCGTTTCTTTATGACTTTTGGTCAATCATACTTGACGCACATGAAATGTCTGGAAAATGTCGGTCTCCTTCGTACAGATACCATTAACTTTAATGGACAAGACATCGTTCCGATTCAATTCTTAAAAGCCTTGCTTCCAGATCCTGCCAGCCTTGGTCCACGCACGGTTGGTAAAACCAATATCGGTTGTATCTTTACAGGTGTTAAAGATGGTGTTGAAAAGACCATCTACATTTACAATGTTTGCGACCATCAGGAATGTTACGCAGAAGTTGGTTCACAAGCAATTTCTTACACGACTGGCGTTCCAGCCATGATTGGGACAAAATTGGTTATGAACGGTACTTGGAAACAAGCTGGAGTGTATAACCTTGAAGAATTGGATCCAGATCCATTCATGGAAGCTTTGAATGAGTATGGTTTACCATGGGTTGTGGTTGAAAATCCACAAATGGTGGACTAATGAAGCTAGAACAAGTACCAACACCAGCTTACGTCATTGACTTGGTAAAGTTAGAAGCCAACTGCCACATCTTACAATATGTACAAGAAGAAGCTGGTTGCAAGGTTTTGCTTGCCCAGAAGGCGTATTCCCTTTATAAAACCTATCCCTTGATTAGCCAGTATTTATCAGGTACGACAGCCAGTGGACTCTATGAAGCTAAGCTAGCTAGAGAAGAATTTCCAGGAGAAGTCCATGTATTTGCGCCTGCTTTCAAGGATGCAGACTTGGAAGAATTGCTGGAGATAACAGACCATATCGTCTTTAACTCAGAGAGACAATTGCGTAAACATGGGGCCCGTTGTCGTGAAGCTGGTGTAAGCGTGGGTTTGCGCCTCAACCCTCAGTGTTCAACTCAAGGAGATCACGCTCTCTATGATCCTTGCGCCCCTGGATCCCGTTTCGGAGTTACTCTAGACAAGATTCCTAGTGATTTGCTGGAATTGGTTGACGGCCTTCATTTTCACACCCTTTGCGAGCAGGGAGCAGATGATTTAGAGACAACTTTGAAAGCAGTAGAAGAGCAGTTTGGTTCCTATTTGCATCAAGTTAAATGGCTCAATATGGGGGGCGGACACCACATCACGAGGGAAGACTACGATATAACTTTGCTGATTTCAGAAATCAAGCGTATCCGAGAAACTTACAATCTTGAAGTCTATATCGAGCCGGGTGAAGCCATTGCGCTCAATGCGGGTTATTTAGCAACTGAGGTATTGGATATTGTCGAAAACGGTATGGAAATCTTGGTTTTAGACGCCTCTGCGACCTGTCATATGCCTGATGTACTTGAGATGCCCTATCGCCCACCTTTGAGAAATGGCTTTGAGGCACAGGAAAAAGCCCATACCTATAGACTTTCTTCCAATACTTGTCTGACGGGCGATGTGATTGGTGATTATAGCTTTGAAAATCCAGTCCAAATCGGTGATAGACTTTATTTTGAAGACATGGCTATTTACTCATTTGTCAAAAATAATACCTTTAACGGTATTGGATTACCAAGTCTTTATCTCATGGATGATCAGGGTGACTGTAGCTTAGTCAAAGCCTTCGGATATCAAGACTTTAAAGGGAGATTATCATGATGGACAGTCCAAAAAAATTAGGCTATCGTATGCCAGCAGAGTACGAACCACACCATGGTACTCTCATGATATGGCCGACTCGACCAGGTTCATGGCCCTTTCAAGGAAAAGCTGCTAAAGCAGCTTTCAGCCAGATTATAAAAACCATTGCAGAAGGGGAAAGAGTCTATCTTTTGGTGGAGCAAGACTATCTATCTGAAGCCCAAGACTACCTTGGAGATAGCGTTGTTTATCTAAATATTCCTACCAATGATGCCTGGGCGCGTGATACAGGTCCGACCATTCTCATAAATGATAAAAGGGAAAAGTTGGCAGTAGACTGGTCTTTCAATGCTTGGGGTGGTGCTGTGGATGGTCTGTATCAAGATTATGAAGCAGATGACCAAGTAGCCACTCGTTTTGCTGAGGCCTTGGAAATGCCTGTTTATGATGCCAAACCTTTTGTACTAGAAGGCGGAGCGATACACAGCGATGGTCAAGGAACCATTCTTGTGACTGAAAGTTGCTTGCTTAGTCCCGGTCGCAATCCTCATCTTAGTAAGGAAGAAATCGAAAATACCTTATTAGACAGCCTTGGAGCTGAAAAAGTTATCTGGCTGCCTTATGGTATTTATCAGGACGAAACCAATGAACACGTTGATAATGTTGCAGCCTTCGTTGGTCCTGCTGAGCTTGTTTTGGCTTGGACAGACGACAAAAGCGATCCTCAATATGCCATGTCAGCAGCTGATTTAGCGCTTTTAGAAAAGGAAACAGATGCAAAAGGTCGTCACTTCACCATTCATAAACTTCCAATTCCAGCTCTTCATCAAGTTGTAACCAAAGAGGATTTGCCAGGCTACATCTATGAAGAAGGAGAAGAAGAGCGATACGCAGGTGAACGACTAGCAGCTTCCTACGTAAACTTTTATATCGCCAACAAGGCAGTCTTGGTTCCCCAGTTTCAAGATCAAAACGATCAAGTGGCCTTAGATATCCTCAGTAAGTGTTTCCCAGACCGTAAAGTTGTCGGAATTCCAGCCAGAGATATTCTCTTAGGTGGTGGCAATATCCACTGTATCACCCAACAAATCCCAGAATAGGAGAAAAAGATGAGAAATGTAAGAGTTGCAGCCATTCAGATGCAATGCGCTAAGGATGTGGCAACAAATATCCAAACCGCAGAGCGTTTAGTACGTCAGGCTACAGAACAAGGTGCACAAATTATTCTCTTGCCCGAGTTGTTTGAACGTCCCTATTTCTGTCAGGAACGTCAGTATGACTACTACCAGTATGCCCAGTCGGTGACAGACAATACAGCTATTCAGCATTTTAAAACCATTGCTAAGGAGCTAAAGGTCGTTTTACCGATCAGTTTCTATGAAAAAGATGGCAATGTCTTGTATAACTCTATTGCTGTCATTGATGCAGATGGGGAAGTGCTGGGCGTTTATCGGAAAACCCACATACCAGATGACCATTATTATCAAGAAAAATTTTATTTCACACCTGGCAACACAGGTTTCAAGGTCTGGGATACTCGCTATGCCAAGATTGGGATCGGTATCTGTTGGGATCAATGGTTCCCCGAAACAGCCCGCTGTCTTGCATTGAATGGGGCTGAATTGCTCTTTTATCCAACTGCTATTGGTTCAGAGCCAATTTTGGATACAGATAGTTGTGGTCATTGGCAACGTACCATGCAAGGACACGCAGCAGCAAATATTGTCCCAGTTATTGCAGCCAATCGCTATGGCTTGGAAGAAGTCACTCCAAGTGAGGAAAATGGTGGACAGAGTTCCAGTCTTGACTTCTACGGTTCATCCTTTATGATGGATGAAACAGGAGCTATTCTAGAACGAGCTGAAAGACAAGAAGAAGCTGTTCTGTTAGCAACTTATGACCTAGATAAGGGAGCAAGCGAACGCCTAAACTGGGGCTTGTTTCGAGATAGAAGACCCGAAATGTATCAACGAATTACGGATTAGTATGGGAGAAAGGAGAGATTCATTCTGCTAGACTAACTTCTTATTAGCAACTATAAGATACTAGGTCATCTAGCAAGTGGATTTTATATTTTAATCCTCTAAGGCTTTCTCGCGCTTTTATGCGAGAAGCTTTTCTGTTTAAGCTTTATCAATAAAACATGCTATAATAGTTGCAGAAAGGTTGGTATTTATGGCTAGGATATTGGTTATTGAAGATAATAGTGACATTCAAGAGATTTTACGAACACTTCTTACTGAGGAGCATGAGGTGATTCAAGCCTTTTCTGGTACAGAAGGAATCATGCGTTTTGACCAAGGTGGGATTGACCTCGTTTTGCTCGATATCATGCTTCCTGGGAAAAATGGGGATCAGGTTTTAAAAGCCATCAGGGAACAAAGTCAAACTCCAGTCATTATGCTAACGGCTTTGAGCGATAAGAAGTTAATCAGCCAATACCTCTTAGACGGTGCCAATGATTACATAGTGAAACCTTTTGATTTGGACGAAGTCTTTGCTAGAGTTACTGTTCAATTACGCCAAAGTGCAGAAAAACAGCCTATGGAAATAGGAAAAACTGAAAATCTGCCACAAAACTTGAAAAATATCCAGTTTGATGCAGAAAGTTTTGAAATCAAAAATAACCAGGAAACGATTCGTCTTGCTAAGAAAGAATGCTTGATTCTCCAAACTCTCCTTAAACACCCTAAGAAAATTTTTACTAAGGAAGAACTGTATGAATTGGTCTGGGAGGATAGCTACCTACCTGGAGATAATACCCTCAATACGCATTTGAGTAATCTTCGTAAAAAATTAAACCAGCTTGACCCAAATCAAGAATATATTGAAACCATCTGGGGCGTTGGGGTAAGATTAAAAGGAGACAAGCAATGACCTACATGATAATTTTTGTCCTACTAGTACTCCTAATTATTTTATCGATTGCATTGATTCGCTACCATCTAGCACTTAAAAACTTGAGTCAACAGATTGAAGACAAGATTCTCACAGGTAGTATGAAAAGAGTCGGAGTCAGCATTTTTTCCAAACATTTTTTACATCTCTACCAGCAAATTGAAAATCTATTTCAAGAAGTGGAACAATCTCGGTTGGTGATGAAAAGGGAAAAGCACACTCTGGATATGGCCATCAGCAATATCGCCCATGATATTCGGACGCCTCTGACTATCGCTTCAGGCTACACCCAACAATTGATAAAGTCTCCTGAAGACAAAGCAGAAACCCTACCCAAAATAGCCCAGCATCTTGATTTAGTTTCTAAACGTTTGGAGGCTCTCCTAGAATACCGTCGTTTGATGGAAGGAACTGTTAAACCAAAACTGGAAGAAGTTGATCTTTCAGCTTTTATCACCAAAAAGACTCTGGCTTATTATGATGTTTTTCAGGCGGCAGATATCACGCTTGACTTTAAGGTTGAAGCTGGTTTTAAAATGAGGACTGATGAAGACTTGCTGGATAGAATTTTACAAAATCTGCTTGGAAATGTCCTAAAACATGGCAAGGAAGAAGCGCGGCTATCTTTGAGAAAGGAAAAGGAACAGCTTGTCTTAGAGATTGCAAACCTTGTCAAACAACCCATTAAAAAAATAGAAAAGCTCAGCAACCGTTTTTATTCTGAAAATCTATCAGACACGGAAGAATCCTCTGGTTTAGGTCTTTATATCACTGAGGAATTATGTCATCTTCTCGGTGCAGATATGAAACTAAGCACAGATGGGCAATGGTTGTCGGTTTTCATTTACTTTTAACGAAAAGAACCCTCCTCTGTAGCTAGAGGAGGTCATTTTTTTATAGACTTTTCTTTTTGAAAACTGCCAGTCCACTTAGATTAAAGATTACAATAACAGCTAAGGTAACTATAAGTGTATAGAAAATGGATTCACTATTAGCAGTCATAGCATAGAAAAACTGCAATGATAAATATGGCAAAATTTTGATATTTGGAAAAAGGAGCATTGGCATAGAAAGTAAGATAGAGCTGACCAAATAACCAATAAATACCGCAAGATAAGAATGACTAACATAGAGGATGAAGGAAACAATGGAAAGCCAAGCAAGGAGGCAAAGGAATTGAAGGGAAATTGTTATCAGTAGATTGCTAATAAAGCCATCAGGCATAGTTCCAAATCCATTTAAGATCGTTGCTGGAATAAAGGCAATCACAAGGCTGATGATAACTTGTAAAAGTGCAATACAAGCCAATACAAAGGCTTTGGCAAGGAAAAACTCGGTACGAGAGACACCCACTGTTAAATTATTTTTATAGAGTTTACCGATTAAATCAACTCCAAGAACGAGGCAGGCTAGGATGATGCAGAGAAAAACGAGGTTTGAACCTTGACTAGATGCGTTGATAAGTGCTTGTACACCGTCCCAACCATGGGTTGGAATTTCTGGTTCTTTTGTCTGGATTGCCATCAGATGACCAGTAGCTCCAAAAATAGCCCCCATTAACATGAGTACAAAGAGAATGAACTCTGTAATCCAGAATCCTTTGGAACGGAAAAGACGGTAAAAATCTGCTTGAATGGTGTGTATCATGATTTTCCTCCTATTCGACCAATTGGGTGAAGTATTCTTCTAGATTTTGACGGGCATAGTAAATCTCGTCAATAGCGACATCTGCCAAGGTTAATTCCTTGAGAATCTGTTTGACATCTTGTTCCTGACCAAAGATGTGGATTTCATTCTCAGGATTGACAACCTTGAACTGGAGCTGGATTTGTTCTTTCAATACTTGACAAGCTTTCTCTTGGTCGGCTGTCTTAAGCACAATATAATCCTCACTTAGTGTTTCAAATTCAGCTTTGCTGATTTCACGGATAATCTTGCCTTGATCTAAAATACCAAAACGATTGGCTAGGAGATAGAGTTCTGACAAGATATGGCTAGAGATAAGAATGGTGATCCCTTTTTCTTGATTAAGCCGTTGAATCATCAGACGAAACTCTTTGATACCGATTGGGTCGAGACCGTTGATAGGTTCATCTAAAATCAGGAAGTCTGGTTTGGATAGAAGGGCAATGGCGATACCAAGTCTTTGTTTCATTCCTAGCGAGAAATCACGAAAGACTTTCTTACCTGTATCTGGCAAACCTACATAGTCCAGCGTTTCTCGAATGACTTGATCAGCATTTGGAATATGCCGAATCATACAATAATATTTCAGATTTTGATAGGCTGTTAAGTGATTATGAGCTACAGGTGATTCGATAACAGAACCTACTCGAGATAGAGCCTTGCTCCACTCATTTTCCGATTGACTAGAAAAGAGGGAAACAGTTCCTTTATCCGCAAACAGTAGTTGCGTAATAATTTTTATCAAGGTGGTTTTCCCAGCTCCGTTCTTCCCGATAAGTCCATAAATATCTCCCTCTCTTATCGTTAGATGAAGATCCTGAAGGATAGCTTGTTTGTCAAAGTTTTTGGACAATCCATGAATGTCGAGTACTGTTTTCATGATTCTCTCCTTTTGATTTATTTTGATAATTTTAGTATAAAGCATAGAAATCAAAGAAAGCTCAAGCATTTCTAAAGAGTTTCTAAAGTTTTAGGAATTCTTAAATATCAAAACCCAGTTGACACGAACTGGGCTTCTTGATTATAAAATATATTTCTCAATGGCACGCGCAACACCGTCTTCTTCGTTGCTTACTGTAACAGCATCCGCAAGAGATTTGACATAATCGCTGGCATTTCCCATTGCAATACCAAGTCCTGCAAACTGGAGCATTTCAATGTCGTTATTGGCATCGCCCATGGCCATAATCTCTGAGGAATCAATCTTCAAAATATCTGCTAGTCGAGAAAGAGCAGTAGCCTTTGTCGTACCAAGTGGCATAGCTTCATAAATGACAGGCTGCGAACGAACTCCACTAAATCGTTGGCAGAGTTCCTCAGCAAAACGTTGCTCAAAATCGTCTGTTTGGCTCTCTGCTCCTAAAAACATACCTTGGAACATGCGATACTTGCCACTGGTAGCTTCCTCAAGGGAAATTTCAGTCAGGTCTGAAAAGACCAGCTTGGCATCATTTTCAATGACTTGATTGGGCTTGCCACCGAGGACAAAATAATGTTCCTCATCAAAAAGAGTCAACTGAACATCACTTTTTTCAGCTAGGTCATAGAGGTATTCGATGTCTGCTGGACTAAGTTCTTGCCAGTCAACTAGTCCCCAGTCACTGGTCTGGTGAGTTGAGCAACCGTTATTAACAATCACATACTCATTCTGGAGGTCCAGCCCCAGTTTTTTATAGTAGGGGAGGACACCGAAAAGCGGGCGACCCGTACAGAGAACCAGTTTGACACCTTTTTCAATAGCTTGGTGAATAGCAGTAATATGAGCTTGTGGGATTTCCTTGGCTTCATTGAGGAGGGTTCCATCCATATCCAAGGCTAATAGTTTAATCATAAGACTTCCTTCTTTATCTTTTGGTATTATTATAGCATATTTTAGAGAAGATGATGGTAAAAGGGGAGGGGGTAATTGATTTTACAGTCTAGGATGTTTTGATGACAATTCATGATTTGAAGAGGATATTTCGCCAATATATGCTATACTAAACTTGTTATACAGTTAAGCAAACCATTCTATTCAATAATCTAGTCAAGGAAAGCAGAGGATTTAATATGAAAAAACGAGCTATTCAAATTTTACTAGCATTATCCTTAATTTTTTACAAATCAACTTGGTTTTGGGGAATTTTCAATCACCTCGTAAAGCCCTATCTACCAGCAAGTCGTGAATTTTTTCAGATTCTGCTTTTGATGGAGAGTGGAGGTCTTTTATTAGCGGTCATCTATCTACTAGTTTTTGCAGGAAAGAAAACTTTTCATTTCAAGTGGCAGCTGAGGTACTTTATCTACCTTTTACTGGCCTACATCATTTCGTATATGTCGGACTTCTTCTTGTCTTATTTCATACCCTCGACTTCAAATCAAATCTCTTTGAATGAAACGATAGAAATGATGGGGAGACAGGAATTACCCTATTTCTTGCTCATAGCTTGCTTCATCGGCCCTATTGCTGAGGAATTGATTTATCGCGGTGTGCTTATGACAACCTTTTTCAAAAACTCGCCTTGGTACGGAGATGTCTTGCTTTCTGCTATTATTTTCGGTTATATTCATATCAATTTTGCTTTAACTCCTCTTGCTTTTTTCATTTATGCTAGTGGAGGTCTCATTTTAGCTCTACTGTATCGCATGACAAAAAATCTCTACTATCCAATACTAGTTCATATTCTCATCAATATCACTGCTTTCTGGAATGTGTGGTTACTCCTATTTTCAGGAAGTTAGCTTACTAAAACAATGTCGGAACTTTCCGGCATTTTCTTTTTTTCACAAATAGTCATCGTTTTTCTTTCCTATACTAAAGTGGTGTGTATCCAGTTATTTTTTTGAATTGATTTTGAAAATAAGATTGGCTTGAGAAAGGCAGATAGTGAAGATAGTTAAGAAGAATAGGATGTTCTTTTTTCCTTTTTGGAAAACTTCTAAAATATGGTATAATGAAAAGATAAAGAAGTTGGAGGTAGAAGATGAACATTCAACAATTACGCTATGTTGTGGCTATTGCGAATAGCGGTACTTTCCGTGAAGCTGCTGAAAAGATGTATGTTAGTCAGCCGAGTTTGTCTATTTCTGTGCGCGATTTGGAAAAAGAATTGGGCTTTAAGATTTTCCGTCGGACCAGCTCAGGGACTTTCTTGACCCGTCGTGGGATGGAATTTTATGAAAAAGCGCAAGAATTGGTTAAAGGATTTGATATTTTTCAAAATCAGTATGCCAATCCTGAGGAAGAAAAGGATGAATTTTCCATTGCTAGCCAGCACTATGACTTCTTGCCACCAACCATTACGGCTTTCTCAGAGCGCTATCCTGACTATAAGAACTTCCGTATTTTTGAATCAACTACTGTTCAAATTTTAGACGAAGTGGCGCAAGGGCACAGTGAGATTGGGATTATCTACCTCAACAATCAAAATAAAAAGGGTATTATGCAACGGGTTGAAAAGCTAGGCCTTGAAGTCATTGAATTGATTCCCTTCCATACTCACATTTATCTCCGTGAGGGGCATCCTTTAGCCCAGAAAGAGGAATTGGTCATGGAGGATTTAGCGGATCTACCGACAGTTCGTTTCACTCAAGAGAAAGATGAGTACCTTTATTATTCAGAGAACTTTGTTGATACCAGTGCGAGCTCACAGATGTTCAATGTGACTGACCGTGCTACTTTGAATGGTATTTTAGAGCGGACGGATGCCTATGCGACAGGTTCTGGATTTTTGGATAGTGACAGTGTGAATGGCATTACAGTTATTCGTCTCAAGGATAATCTAGATAATCGCATGGTCTATGTTAAACGTGAAGAGGTGGAGCTTAGTCAAGCTGGGACTCTCTTTGTAGAAGTTATGCAAGAATATTTTAATCAGAAGAGGAAATCATGAAAAAAAGAGGAATAGTGGCAGTCGTTGTACTGCTTTTGATTGGGCTGGATCAGTTGGTTAAATCCTATATCGTCCAACAGATTCCACTGGGTGAAGTTCGTTCTTGGATTCCCAATTTCGTTAGCTTGACCTACCTGCAAAATCGAGGGGCAGCCTTTTCTATCTTACAAGATCAGCAGTTGTTATTCGCTGTCATTACTCTGGTTGTCGTGGTAGGTGCCATTTGGTATCTACATAAACACATGGAGGACTCATTCTGGATGGTCTTGGGTTTGACCTTGATTATTGCAGGTGGTCTTGGGAACTTTATTGACAGGATAAGTCAGGGCTTTGTTGTGGATATGATCCACCTTGACTTTATCAATTTTGCAATTTTCAATGTGGCAGATAGCTATCTGACGGTTGGAGTGATTATTTTATTGATTGCAATGCTAAAAGAGGAAATAAATGGAAATTAAAATTGAAACTGGTGGCCTGCGTTTAGATAAGGCTTTGTCGGATTTGACAGAATTATCACGCAGTCTCGCGAATGAACAAATCAAATCAGGCCAGGTCTTGGTCAATGGCCAAGTCAAGAAAGCTAAGTACACGGTCCAAGAAGGCGATGTCGTCACTTACCATGTGCCAGAACCAGAGGTCTTAGAGTATGTAGCTGAAAATCTTCCGCTAGAAATCATCTACCAAGATGAGGATGTGGCTGTCGTTAACAAACCTCAGGGGATGGTTGTGCATCCGAGTGCTGGTCATATCAGTGGGACTTTAGTAAATGCCCTCATGTATCATATTAAGGACTTGTCGGGTATCAATGGGGTTCTGCGTCCAGGAATCGTTCACCGTATTGATAAGGATACGTCAGGCCTTCTCATGATTGCTAAAAACGATGAGGCGCATCTAGCACTTGCTCAAGAACTTAAGGATAAAAAGTCTCTCCGCAAATATTGGGCGATTGTTCATGGAAATCTACCCAATGATCGTGGTGTCATTGAAGCACCGATTGGCCGTAGTGAAAAAGACCGTAAGAAACAGGCTGTGACGGCTAAAGGGAAGCCTGCAGTAACTCGTTTCCACGTCTTGGAACGCTTTGGCGATTATAGCTTAGTGGAGTTGCAACTGGAGACAGGGCGTACCCATCAAATCCGTGTTCACATGGCTTATATCGGTCATCCAGTCGCTGGTGATGAGGTCTATGGTCCACGTAAGACTCTGAAAGGACATGGACAATTTCTTCATGCTAAGACTCTAGGGTTTACTCATCCGAGAACAGGTGAGACCATGGAATTTACAGCAGATATCCCAGATATTTTTAAGGAAACTTTGGAGAGATTAAGGAAGTAAGAATGAAGTGTAAAAAGAAGTCCAGTATAATTATGGTAACTGCAATCTTAATCATAATA
>NZ_VMMZ01000094.1:0-310 GCF_013277475.1 Streptococcus sp. k-628 | reverse complement strand
TGGCTGGCATTCCGACGGTACCTGTGCCACTCAAGTCACTGTTGCCACTACGAGCTTGTGCTTCTACAGTACCTTGCGCTTTCACCGCTTCATGACCTACTGTCACTTTACCAGTATCTGCGTCTACTGTTAGACCTGCCACTGTCTTGTCGGCTGACCATTTACCTTGGTCGTTCTTCTTAACAGTAACTGTATCCTTGCCTGAACCATCTGCTTTATCGAAGGTCACAACAACCTTATCCGCATGTTCTGGTGCTGGAATCTCAACACCTACATGGTCGGCTGTATCCACTACTGCTGGGACTGGTGC
>NZ_VMMZ01000093.1:0-253 GCF_013277475.1 Streptococcus sp. k-628 | reverse complement strand
TGGGAGTTAACGGGATCGAACCGCTGACCCTCTGCTTGTAAGGCAGATGCTCTCCCAGCTGAGCTAAACTCCCTAGAGCTAAGCGACTTCC
Organism: Streptococcus sp. k-628; assembly: GCF_013277475.1. Classification (NCBI taxonomy): domain Bacteria; kingdom Bacillati; phylum Bacillota; class Bacilli; order Lactobacillales; family Streptococcaceae; genus Streptococcus; species Streptococcus sp. k-628. Next base: position 162 of record NZ_VMMZ01000093.1, on the reverse strand, counting down.
ATATCTCACAGGGGGCAACCCCCAACTACTTCCGGCGTTCTAGGGCTTAACTTCTGTGTTCGGCATGGGTACAGGTGTATCTCCTAGGCTATCGTCACTTAACTCTGAGTAATACCTACTCAAAATTGAATATCTATTCAAACCAAGAAAACCGTTCGCTTT
>NZ_VMMZ01000092.1:0-1701 GCF_013277475.1 Streptococcus sp. k-628 | reverse complement strand
TTTTGAGGTTGTGGATGAAGCTGACATGGTTTGAAGAGATTTTCGAAGAGTATTATTCTTATTGCCAGGCGCCTGAGTTACCAACGTAATAACCATCAGGCGTGTAGGTATTGCGAAGCATCTTACCTGATGAAGCCAGATAATACCACTTGCCATTATCTTGGACCCAATCATTCGATAACATGGCACCAGAAGAACTTACATAATACCAGTCTCCCTTGTTATAAACCCAAGTGCTTGCTTTTATAACTCCTGAGCAATTAAAGGTTCAAAAAACTGTCCAATATCATTCATTTTTTAAAGTCTAACAACCATAGAACTGAAATCAGAGCAAGGCATCAATTTCCTACTCTTAGTACGCCTATTTTGATGATTGAAGTGAAGATTTTTTATTTAACGTAGACAATTCCCAACTTCCCAAAAGCCACATCTCCACAGATAATCAAGGTTTTGCTGGTTGGGGCTAGAGTGGTATCTGCTTTGGCTACACCACAGAAAGTTTCCACCTTCAAATCAACTCTCCAATGTTGGGGAACAAAGATAACTGCATTGCCAAAACCAACTTCTACTTTCAAGGTCGCAGTATCTCCTAAAATCTCTGCATTGTCATAATATATCTTGGCATTTCCGAAGCCAACTTCTACTTGGTCTTCTACCAATTCTTGGTCTTGCTTGTAGAAAGTCCCACTTCCAAAAGCGACTTCTTTATCCGTGACGACTGTTCGCTCACCGTTGTACCACCATTTTTTCCCGTTCCAAGTTCTGTTAGAATGAGTCAGCATACTTACTCCGAGAACGATTAGAACTCCTGCCCAAATTAGTGTCTGATTTGGAATCGGTAAAATACCATAAAAGTGGTTAGCAATCATTAAGGCCACTAGGGCTGTAAAAGAGGCTGATGTCAGATGACGACGAAGCAAAGCTTCAACTGATTGATAGGCAAAAAATGCAATACCAAGCAAGGGCCAAATATGCCCTCCAAGAGAAGGGATCCCAAAATTCCCTTGTAATAATATTAAAGCCGCCAAAATGAGCAACACAATACCAAATGCTTTCTTTTTCATGTTCTTACCTCATGTTTCTTAGATTTTCTTTTAGGAGGGATTGGTAATGTCGTGAGACATGAACCTCCTTGTGGGTCTGATAAAAGGAAATAGTGCCCGTTCCTGAAAAGGACTTGTCCACCGAGTAAACCTGACGGATATTTGCAATAGTCGACTTGGATACCCGACTAAAATAGCGAGGAAGGATAGACTCTAACTCATAGAGTTTAAGCCGAACCTCGTAGGCATCTTTCTGGGTATGGGCATAAATCTTGCTACCTTCCGTCTCAAAGAAGAGAATTTCCGATAAGTCCAGATAATATTCACCTGTTCCCTTGTAAAAAATCAACCGAGGAGACTTGGACTCTTGCAAGAGCCGCTGTAAATCCGCAATCTCATCTGTCAAAGCCGCTGCCTTGATGACAATTTCAGTTTCCTCTAAATTGCTGTCAATTTCGATTCGTAACTTCATTCCATCTCCTTTCTGACTCTACTATATCAAAGGAAAAATAAGAAAACAAGAGCAAAAAAGCAAGTGGTTACTTTAGCCACGTAAGTGGTTCTAGGACCGCCTTATACTCTTCGAAAATCAAATTCAAACCACGTCAGCGTCGCCTTACCGTACTCAAGTACAGCTTGCGGCTAGCTTCCTAGTTTG
>NZ_VMMZ01000091.1:0-25200 GCF_013277475.1 Streptococcus sp. k-628 | reverse complement strand
GGTACTACCTCAACAGCAACGGTTCTATGAAAGCCAATCAATGGTTCCAAGTTGGTGGTAAATGGTACTATGTAAATGCATCGGGTGAGCTAGCGGTCAATACAAGTATAGATGGCTATAGAGTCAATGATAATGGTGAATGGGTGCGTTAATAGATTCCTCCCTGCGACACAATTGATAATAGTATGTCTGGATATATAATTATGTATAAAAAGCTATAGATAAGCTCATCTTATAGCGACTATAAAAAAGTGAACAAGCCTAGTCTTCTGTACATTAGAATTCAGGTTTGTTCACTTTTTGTTTAATACTCAATGAANNACGAAGTCAGCTCAAAACAGTGTTTTGAGGTTGTAGATGAAACTGACGAAGTCAGTAATCATATCTACGGCAAGGCAACGTTGACGTGGTTTGAAGAGATTTTCGAAGAGTATAATTCTTTATCCATTACAAAACGCATACTATCAAGGTTTTATAATGCCTGATAATATTCGCTTTTTGATTGTGAAAATTAGTAGATAAACATGGCGTCACCAAAACTGAAGAAGCGGTAGTGTTCCTGGATGGCATGGTGGTAGGCATCTAAGACTAATTCACGACCTGCAAAGGCAGAAACCAACATGACCAGAGTTGATTTTGGCAGGTGGAAATTGGTTGAAAAGGCATCTACAACCTTCCATTCGTAGCCAGGTTTGATAAAGATATTGGTCCAGCCAGAATCTGCTTGGATTTGCCCATCAAACTTGGAACCAATAGTCTCCAAGGTGCGGATAGAAGTGGTTCCGACAGCGATGACACGACCACCATTTTCCTTAACAGAGCGAAGGGTGGCAGCAGCTTCCTCAGAAAGCTGGTAGAATTCTGAGTGCATTTCGTGTTCGTCCAGATTGTCCACAGAGACAGGTCTAAAGGTTCCGAGTCCGACATGAAGAGTCAGATAGACTAGATGAACACCCTTAGCTTGGATTTCTGCCAGCAGTTCTTTGGTGAAGTGAAGACCAGCAGTCGGTGCTGCAGCAGAGCCACTTTCCTTGGCATAAACAGTTTGATAGCGTTCACGGTCATCCAGTTTTTCGTGGATATAAGGTGGCAGAGGCATTTCACCCAGACTTTCCAATACTTCTAGGAAAATTCCTTGGTATTCAAAGCGGACAATGCGACCCCCGTGGGTCAATTCTTCCGTAACGACAGCGCTGAGGCGACCATCACCAAAGCTGACACGTGTACCAACCTTGAGGCGTTTGGCAGGTTTTGCCAGAACCTCCCACTCATCTCCGGCAGTATTTTTGAGCAGGAGAAGTTCCACATGACCTCCAGTTTCTTCCTTTTGACCATAGAGGCGGGCAGGGAGAACGCGGGTGTCGTTCATGACAAGGGCATCACCAGGTTCCAGCATATCAATAATAGAGTGGAAGTGTTTATCCTGCATTTCTCCCGTCTCACGATTGACGATGAGGAGTTTAGAGGCATCTCGTTTTTCAAGGGGTGTTTGGGCAATCAATTCCTCAGGTAAGTGGAAATCAAAATCAGCTGTATTCATATATCTGTTCATTCTTTCTAAGTTCTAATCTTATCCATTATAACATGTTTCAAGTATAGTCGCTCTTTTTTTAGAAATTAAATCGTTTTCACTTGACAAAAATTGGTCTATACCATATAATAAATATAGACAGAAATGGAGGATGAAAAGATGAAAGTCATTAAAGTTGAAAACCAAATCGAAGGTGGAAAAGTTGCTTTTGAGATTTTGAAGGAAAAATTGGACAACGGCGCTCAAACCCTAGGACTTGCGACTGGAAGCAGTCCGCTTGAATTTTACAAGGAAATTGTTGAAAGTGACCTTGATTTTTCAAATCTAACCAGTGTCAACCTTGATGAGTATGTAGGCCTTGATGGGGACAACCCTCAGTCTTACCGTCACTTCATGCAAGAAAACTTGTTCAACCAAAAACCATTTAAAGAAAGTTTCTTGCCTCGTGGGGTTAAGGATCATGCTGAAGCTGAAGTTGAACGCTACAACCAAATTTTGGCTGACCATCCAGTTGATCTCCAAATCTTGGGAATCGGTCGCAATGGACATATCGGATTTAATGAGCCTGGTACTCCATTTGACAGTCAAACGCATCTAGTAGAACTTGACCAGTCTACTATTGAAGCCAATGCGCGCTTTTTTGACAAGATTGAAGACGTTCCAACCCAAGCCATTTCAATGGGGATTAAAAACATTTTGGATGCTAAGTCAATCCTTCTCTTTGCTTACGGTGAATCAAAAGCAGAAGCCATTGCTGGAACAGTGTCTGGCCCAGTGACTGAGAACTTACCAGCAAGTAGCCTACAAAATCACCCTGATGTGACCATTATCGCAGATGCTGAAGCGCTCAGCTTACTTGAAAAATAAAAAACGAAAGCCTTCAGTTTCTTCTACCTGAGTGCTTTCAAGACTTGTATAAATGAAAGAAAAAATCAAAATTAACCCGCATTTTTTCTTGACAATTATTCCTTTTACGTGTAAAATAGAATAGATCTTGAACTTGAAGGGAGTGAAAAAAATGTCTAAAACAGTAGTACGTAAGAATGAATCTCTTGACGACGCACTTCGTCGTTTCAAACGTGCGGTTACTAAAGCTGGTACTCTTCAAGAAACACGCAAACGTGAATTCTATGAAAAACCTTCTGTAAAACGTAAACGTAAATCAGAAGCAGCTCGTAAACGTAAAAAATTCTAATTAGAAATGAAAGGCTGGAGAAATCTAGTCCTTTTTCTTTTAAATAAATACTCCAAAGCCTGCAAAAATCTGAAACTTCTAAGGACAATTTGATATAATAGTAAAAAGAACTCGATTGAAGGAGGAAATGATGTCGGTTTTAGTAAAAGAAGTGATTGAAAAGCTTAGACTAGACATTGTCTATGGCGAACCAGAATTGCTTGAAAAGGAAATCAATACAGCGGATATTACGCGACCTGGTCTTGAAATGACAGGTTATTTTGACTACTACACGCCAGAGCGGATTCAACTTTTGGGGATGAAGGAGTGGTCTTATCTGATCAGCATGCCTTCCAACAGCCGTTATGAAGTTTTGAAAAAAATGTTTCTACCTGAGACACCAGCGGTCATTGTTGCCCGTGGTTTGGTGGTTCCAGAGGAGATGTTAAAGGCAGCCAGAGAATGTAAGATTGCCATTTTAACCAGCCGTACGGCTACTAGTCGTTTGTCTGGAGAGTTATCTAGCTATCTGGATTCTCGTTTGGCAGAACGTACCAGTGTGCACGGTGTCTTGATGGATATCTATGGGATGGGTGTATTGATTCAGGGAGATAGTGGAATCGGTAAGAGTGAGACAGGTCTGGAGCTTGTCAAACGTGGTCACCGTTTGGTAGCTGATGACCGGGTCGATATCTTTGCCAAGGACGAGATTACTCTTTGGGGTGAACCAGCTGAAATTTTGAAACACTTGATTGAAATTCGTGGGGTTGGGATTATCGATGTTATGAGTCTCTACGGTGCCAGTGCTGTCAAGGATTCTTCACAGGTTCAGCTTGCTGTCTACTTGGAAAATTATGATACACATAAGACTTTTGATCGTCTTGGAAACAATGCAGAGGAATTAGAAATTTCTGGCGTAGCCATTCCTCGTATCCGTATCCCAGTTAAAACAGGTCGTAATATCTCTGTCGTGATTGAGGCAGCTGCCATGAATTATCGTGCCAAGGAAATGGGCTTTGATGCGACGCGTTTGTTCGAAGAACGCTTGACAAATCTCATCGCTCGAAATGAGGTGCAAAATGCTTGATCCAATTGCTATTCAACTAGGACCCCTAGCCATTCGTTGGTATGCCTTATGTATTGTGACAGGCTTGATTCTTGCGGTTTATTTGACCATGAAAGAAGCGCCTAGAAAGAAGATCATACCAGACGATATTTTAGATTTTATCTTAATAGCCTTTCCCTTGGCTATTTTAGGAGCTCGTCTCTACTATGTCATTTTCCGTTTGGATTACTATAGTCAGAATGTAGGAGAGATTTTTGCCATTTGGAATGGTGGTTTGGCCATTTACGGTGGTTTGATAACTGGGGCTATTGTACTCTATATCTTTGCTGATCGCAAACTCATCAATACTTGGGATTTTCTAGATATTGCGGCGCCTAGCGTCATGATTGCTCAAAGTTTGGGGCGTTGGGGTAATTTCTTTAACCAAGAAGCTTATGGTGCAACAGTGGATAATCTGGATTATCTGCCTGGCTTTATCCGTGACCAGATGTATATTGAGGGGAGCTACCGTCAACCGACCTTCCTTTATGAGTCTCTATGGAATCTGCTTGGATTTGCCTTGATTCTGATTTTTAGACGAAAATGGAAAAGTCTCAGACGAGGTCATATCACTGCTTTCTACTTGATTTGGTATGGTTTTGGTCGCATGGTTATTGAAGGCATGCGGACAGATAGCCTCATGTTCTTTGGACTTCGAGTGTCTCAATGGCTATCAGTTGTCCTTATCGGACTTGGAATTTTTATCATTCTTTATCAAAATCGAAAGAAGGCTCCATACTATATTACAGAGGAGGAAAATTAAATGTTAGAAGTTGCATATATTCTTGTAGCCCTTGCTTTGATTGTCTTTTTGGTCTATCTAATCATTACTGTGCAAAAGCTTGGACGTGTGATTGATGAAACAGAGAAGACGATTAAAACCTTGACTTCAGATGTGGATGTGACCTTGCATCATACCAATGAGTTGCTGGTTAAGGTCAATGTCTTGGCAGATGATATCAATGTCAAGATGGCAACGATTGATCCACTCTTCACTGCAGTTGCCGACTTATCTGTATCCGTATCAGATCTCAATGACCATGCGCGTGTCTTGAGCAAGAAAGCTTCATCAGCTGGTTCAAAAACACTCAAGACTGGGGCAAGTTTGTCAGCTCTTCGTCTTGCAAGTAAATTTTTAAAAAAATAAAAAAGGAGAATTCTTATGGGTAAACTATCCTCAATCCTTTTAGGAACCGTTTCAGGTGCAGCTCTTGCCTTGTTTTTAACAAGCGACAAGGGCAAACAAGTTTGCAGTCAGGCTCAAGATTTTCTAAATGATTTGAGAGAAGATCCGGAGTATGCCAAGGAGCAGGTCTGTGAAAAACTGACAGAAGTTAAGGAGCAGGCTACAGATTTTGTTCTGAAAACCAAAGAACAGGTTGAGTCAGGTGAAATCACTGTGGACAGTGTACTTGCTCAAGCTAAATCCTATGCTTTTCAAGCGACAGAAGCATCAAAAAATCAATTAAATAATCTCAAGGAGCAATGGCAAGAAAAGGCCGAAACTCTTGATGAATCAGAAGAGATTGTGATTGACATAACAGAAGAATAAAAGAAATAGTAACTATTCTAGGTCCTATAAACTCTCTAGTGGATTATACCTCTATAGAGCTTATAGGTTTTTTTATGTGGATAAAACCTTAAATAAAAAGAAATTTAATGATTTTTGAAAATAGATAAGTATAATCTACTTTTTTGTGAACAGAGTTGTTTTTAAAAAAATATCAATATATTCACAATGTTATACTTAAATATACAATATTTTCGAATGTTAAAGAATATAAGGCCAAATATTTGATTAAGTATGTAGAAAATAGTATAATTGAGCTGTGATAGCTGTGATAGCTGTGATAGCTGTGATAGCTGTGATGTTATTTGCCTATAGCAATCATCATAGTGATTTTTGTAGCTTAACTCTTTTTAAGGAGTTGAAGTTATAAAGATTGCTTTTTTATTATATTTTCCTTAGGAGGAGAAATGGAACACAAATCGAATTCATATAAAGTAAATCGACAGCAAGGTGAAAAGGTACTGCGCTTTTCTATTCGTAAATATAGCTTTGGTGCGGCTTCAGTAGCTGTAGCAGCACTGATGTTTTTAGGTACGCATGTCGTTAGTGCGGATGTTGTAGATGCTAAAAACCAGCCTGCCATAGGCGCACCGAATCCAAAAGAGGAGGAATCGCCTCTGCTAGAGCCTGCTCCAATAGCAAAAAATGAGGAAACCAAGGAAACTGAAAAAGTTGAGGTAGCCAAGGAAACTGAGGAAAGAGAGAAACCATCTGAAAATAAAGAAGCCGTAGAGGCTAATCCTCTAACTAACGGCACATCTACTAGCGCCATAACTGTAACGAAAGATGCTAGTGGTGATGAAGTGACGGAGAAACAAACATTAGATAAGTCTCAGTTACAAGCTAGTATCACAAGCGTTCAAGAACTCTTAGATAAAGTCAACAAAGAAAAAGCTCCAGCTTCGACCCTTGCTGCAATCCAAGCAGATTTAGAAGCAGCTAATAGTGTGCTTAATAACAATAGTCTTGAGTTAACACAAGCTGAAGTAGATGCGGCATCTAAAACGCTTAGCGGTAAATTGTTTGTATTATCTTCAATGCCGAAGGCTAATGCTCCTGAAAATGTAGTAAAAGAAGGCAAAAATACGATTGCTAATACTGGATCTCGTGATTCACGTAATGGTCAAAGTATGGGTGAAGGAACACAGTTTAGAGCAAATGGTGAAATCAATTCTGGGGCTCTAGCGAATATCAAATATTTTGCTTCTGTTGACCCTAAAGATAACAACGGCAGTAACACAAGAAATAATGATCCTGAGTTGACTAGAGATCACACAGATATCAAAGCCTACTATATGCAAGATAGTGAAGGGAAATGGATTGTTTACGATGTCTTCTTCAATAACAACGGAAGAAAGATAACTGATAAATCTTATCAAGAACACTATTACTTCCAAGCGCCATTTAATATCATGGATTTAAATTCGAATGGAACTTATAAATCTAACACAATAAAAGATCTAAGGTTCACACGTTACCGTAATACTGGAGGTAGAAGACTTTCAGATGGTTTTCAAGGATTTGAACCATATGGAAATACTGCTACAATTTCAAATCCAGCCTACCAAAAATACCGTATTTTTCATGCTGATAGTGATACGTTTTATGATCCAAATTCAGGGGTGAATCGTGATGATCAAAGAGGGGATGTATTTAAAAATAACCAAAACGATTTCACTCTAAACCAACTTACTAAAGATAAAAATAATCGTTATCCAGGACTATCTTATTATCTAGGGATAGATGCTAGAAGAGGAAGTACTGATTATGCAATGCACATGCATGCGAAGATTAAACTGAGAAACGATGTAACTCTTGAAGAAGCAGCTAAGTATGGTCATGTTTATGCGGCAACAGTAACAAAAGGACTTACTACTAATCGTTCTTATATCATGGGGGCAACAGGTACTCGTTTAACAACAAAAACTGACGCGCAACTATCTCCGATTAAAGGTAGCACGCATAACAAAACAGTAGGAGATACACTTCCAAATCCAGATAATCCAGTAACTGCTAAATATATTACTCCTAAAAATGGTGGAGAGTTTCCAGGTGGAATGAGTTGGAGTTGGAAAAATAACTCTGCACCAAGTACAGCTGAAGCTGGGAAGTTTACTTATACTGCAATCGCAAGATATCAAGATGGTTCAACGTCAGAAGATGCAAATTCAGGTTCTGATGGAAGAGTTCACTTTACGGTTAACCCTAAAAAACCTGTGATCACAGCAAGTGATGTATTAAACAAAAAAGGCTTAACAAATCAAACAATCACGGTAAATGTTGGTACAGGAGTTAAAACAGGATCTACAGTTACTCTATATAGTGGTGGCAAAGTTATCGGAACAGGAACAACCAACGGTACTACCGCAACAATTACTGTAGCTGAAGCTTTACCTGGAACACCGATTACAGCTATTACAACTGTTAATAATAATGGGGTTGTGACTTCTGAACGAAGTGATGGAGTTACACCAACGGATGCTCCAGATAACCAAGCTCCAACTGTTAAAATGACAAATCTAACAGATGGAAATAGAGTAAGTGTATTAACAAGTAATGAGACTAATGCGCCTACAACTCGTATTTATAGAGGGGCGACTTTAAATATTCCATTAACAATGTACGATAATGATCCAAAAGGTAAAGTAAACTTAAAATACGAAAGTGGATTACCTAAAGGTGTTACTTTTAACAATGGAACAACTCTGTCAAAAACTGGAGCTACAGAGGCACGCCCTGGAACAACAAATGTAACTGGGAAAGTTGCTGCCGATGCAACATTAGGAAAACAAACGGTTACTTTTAAAGTGTCCGATGATCAAGGAAACAATGTTGATAGCGGCAATAAAGCAACTGTGAAGTTTAATGTTGAAGTTGTTGACTTAGCCTTCAAAGAAGGAAAGGGAACAGTTAGTGAAGGTAAGCTTGTTGTAAAAACTGCTAAAGGAACGTCTTATACAGATTCGCATGATTTCATTACGACAACGGATGGTACAAATGTGGGAGACCAATTCTTCGCTGGAGGAATGAAATTTAGATTCATTGACTCAAATGGAACGACAACAAGTAAAGTTACTCTTAATACTCCTGGTAAACAAACTGTTAAAGCAGCAGCTTATTTCCATAATGGATATGCTGGAACAAATGGAGTTGATAAAGTTACTAATAATACTCCGGGTAAAGATAATGAAATTATCAATAGAACATTTCTATATAAAACTGTTGAATTCCAAGTAAAACCAACAGCTCCAACAGTAACTCCAGAAAATAATGGGGATGTTACAGTAACGCCAGTGAGCGAAGAGAATGTAAATACATTTAATTTTACATATAACGAACCTAATAATTCTTCAAGAAAAATTACAGCAACAAAAACAAAAGATGGATGGACATTAACGAATGCTCCAGCTGACGGAGTAACGATTGATAAAACTACAGGGAAAGTAACTATCAAAGATAGAGCAATAAAAGACTCTGTTCCTGTTACGGCTAAATCTGAAACAAATGACCATGTAGAAAGTGATCCATCAACAGTAAATTCAAAAGTAGGGGAAAAAGAACCTCCTGTATTTACATTTAAACCTAATGGAAAAGAAGCTAGAGTTGAAGCTAACAAAGAACAAGTTGTTTATGTAACTCCGACAGAAGAGACACGTTTAACGATTGGTACTGTAACGGATAATTCAAATAAATTAGTGGAAGCTAGATTGAAAGAAAAAAATGGTAATACAGCTAATGGATTAGGTTTCCCTGGGTTAACGTATAACGACGCTCCTAAAGAAGATAATAAAGAATTTGGTGCACCAAGAGAAATTACACTCACAGGTAAAGTGAGTGAATATAGTAGTGGAAATACACCATGGAGAGATAATGTAGAATATTCACGTTTTGCTAGAGCAACAGATGCTTCTGGAAATGAGTTAAATAATCAATCAGATGGTGTAAATCCGACGCGTATTAAATTGAGGATTTTAACACAAGCAACGAAATATGATCCACAATTTACAACTCAAGCAATTAATAAGGATGTTACAGCAAGCGATGCGAAAGTTACTCAAGCAGAGTTTGATGCCATTAAATCTAATATTACGTTCACATCACAACGTGGTGAAGTGAAAATTAGCAATAGTCCTAATAATAGAACTGCTGGTTTAAATATCACGATGAATGATAATGGAAAAATTAAAAAGAATGCTACGAATGGTTCATACTATGTAAGTGCGACAATTACGTATCCAGACCACACAACAGAAAATATCGAAATTCCAGTAAGTAAGTCAGATACAACAGCACCAAAAGTGACTATAAATGGTAAAGAATTATCAGAAACTGCAACAGATTATTCATTTGTAGTATTTAAAGGTTCAAAATTCAACCCAACATTAAGAGTTAGTGACGATAAAAATAATGTAAAAAGCGTAACTGTCTCAGGTTTACCAAGTGGAAATAATTTCTCAGCAACAGGAGATTGGTCTAAAAATGGAGCAAATGTTCAAGTAGCAGGAGATACTATTACAGCAACAAATAATGCTCAATTAGGAGATCATGAAGCAAGTATTGTTGTAAAAGATGCACTAAACAATGAGAAAACTTATAAATTCAAATATAAAGTTGTAGATGTTGCAATTAGAGAAACACCAAAAACTGTTCCATTAAATACACAATTAGGAGATTCTCATAATTATGTAAAAGTAGTAGATGGCACAAATAATGATGGTAATGATAAATATTATCCAGATGCTAGGTCATTCAAATGGAAAAAAGGAACTGCTGAGGTTGCTGATGGAACTAGATTGAGCAGACCAGGAATTGTGACAGAGTACAAACCGTTAGTGAAGTTTACATCTGGTGCTGGTTTCTATACAAAAACAATTGATGGTAAGCAAGTTAAAGTTTACACACCTGCTACCATTGAAAGAGACCAAACATTCCGTGTTAAACCAACAGCTCCAACAATTACACCTTTAGAAAAAGGGGATGTAACAGTAACGCCAGTAAGTGAAGAAAATGTCAATATACTAAACTTCACTTATAAACATCCAAATGATTCTAATATCACAGTTACAGCTACAAAAAATGGTAATAAATGGTCGTTGACAAGTGGAGCGCCTGGAGATGGAGTAACGATCAATCCTGATACGGGTGTTGTTACAATCAAAGATCGTGCGATTAAGGACGCAACTGAAATAACAGCTAAATCTGTGACAACAGATAGCGTAGATAGTGATACAACAACAGGAAATTCTAAAGCTGGGGATAAAGAACCACCTGTATTTACATTTACGCAGGATGGAAAAGAAAAAGTAGTTGATAATAATGGAAGACAAGTTGTCTATGTAACTCCAACTGAAGAAACAAATCTAACAATTGGTAACGTAACAGATAATTCTGGTAAATTAGTAGAAGCTATTTTTAGAGAAACAAGTGGTAATACCTCTAATGGATTAGGATTCCCAGGATTAAATTATAATGCATTACCTCGTACGAATAATGTTGAAGCAGATGCACCAAGAGATATTATCGTTACAGGAAAAGTAAGTGAATACAAAACAGGTACAATACCGTGGGTTGATACAGATGAATATACTCGTGGCTTGTATGCAAGAGATGCTGCAACAAATGAGATAAGAAATACGCCTGAACATCCTACAACTGTAATCTTCAAAGTTCTAACTCAAGCAACAAAATATGAACCACAAATTACAACACAACCGATTAACGTAGATGTTACTGCTACAAATGCAAAAATTACTCCAGAAGATTTTGCTTCAATGAAATCAAATCTGACATTTACATCTACACGTGGAACTGTAAAAGTTGATAATACAACTAGCGGTTTAACTATTACTATGAAAGAAGATGGGGCAATTAAGCCAAAAGATAATGGTACTTACTATGTTGGTGCAACTATCACATATCCTGACCATTCAACAGAAGATATTGAAATTCCTGTAACGAAAGCAGATGCGAATGTTCCTTCAGCTACAATGGATGGTATGTTGTTAACAAATGACGAAAATACTGCTAAATTTGTAGTGTTTAAAGGAGCAAAATTCAATCCGACATTCAAAGTAAGTGATGACAGAAACAACATCACAAAACTAACAGTAAGAGGACTTCCAAATGGAAGCACATTTGAACAAACAGGGGATTGGACTAGTGGATCAAGAGTTCAAGTGACTGGAGATAATTATATTACAACAGATACTTCTACTTTAGGAGAACATGAAGGAATTGTAGAAGTTACAGATTCTATAAAAAATACTGGAACATACAAGTTCAAATATACAGTAGTAGATGTTGAAGTTAGAAATAGTCCAGAAACAGTTGAGTTAGGAACTAAACTAGTTGATGCAGCAAATTCAAACAACGGTAAAGACTCTCATAATTATGTGAAGTTAGTCGATGGCTTAAATTCAGATGGCACGAAGAAAGATGCTGATGATAAATATTATCCAGCAGGAATGAACTTCAAATGGAAAAATAATGCTGAAATAACGACTACTACTGAGTTTAACAAACCAGGTGTAGTAACGGATTACAAAGCATTAGTGAAATTCCCAAATGGTGCAGGATACTATACAACAAATATAGACGGTAAGGCTGCTAAAGTTTATACACCTGCTAGCATCGAAAAAGATGTAATATTCCATGTAGCACCTCCAAAACCAACGTTTAATCAGGATACAGTGACTTCGACAACACGTACAATCAGTGGTACATTAGGCGGATTTACATCAGATGATAGAGTTGTAGAAGTACACTTAAACGATAAAGACAACACGATTTTATCAAGTAAAGATGGACAAGTAACGATTAATGGAGATACTTGGACAGCGACATTACCTGATGGGGTGAAACTTCGTCAAAGCGAAAATAAAAATGGAGAAACAGCTCAACCAACAGCAATTACTGTAGTGAACAAAGTTGGAGACACTCCAGTTTCTACTAGAAGCGATGACAAAGTAGTCAAAATGGGTAATTACTCACCTTCTGCTACGATTGCTGGTAGCAAGCATATCGATGTAACAGTACCACATGATGCAAAACGTCTTGAATTGCGATTCCATGATAGTGCAGATACAGATAATAAACCGAATAGCATTGTTCTTGTTCGTGATGAAAATGGTGGAAATTGGCAAGTAGATCCTTCTACGGCACCGGCGGACGTTACGAATGCAAACAACTTTGTAGAAGCTATTACAAATAGTGTGAATGAAGCGAATAAAGCAGAAAACAAAGTAAGTATTACTCTAAAAGAATCAGATAATAATAAAAAACTTCTTATTAAAGAAGAAACTGCTTCTGGAGACAATACAGATAACTATACTAGTGGATTAGGATTACGTGTAGATTACAAATCTGAAACTGGACAAAATGCAACACCAGCAGGGAAATGGCAAGTTATTACAGTAACCAATGATGCTCCAGTAGTAACGTTGAAAGATGCAGCAGTAGGAACACAAGAAAATCCAAAAGTTTATAATGCAGGAACAACACTTACTGAAGGTTTACTAAAAGAGTTAGTGACTGTAACTGATACAGAAGATGACAGCACTACAGATAAGCCATTTGGTACAGGAAAAGTTAATGTTACTGGTCTTCCAGCAAATCCAACAGCAGGAGTATACGCTGTAACGCTTCAACCAGTTGATAGCCAAGGAAAAGAAGGAAACCAAGTAACTGTACATGTAGTTGTAAAAGAAGAAAAACCAGCTGCTCCAACTATTTCACAATGGCAAAATGGAAATGTGAAAGTAACGCCACCAACAGATGGTGATAAAGTAACAATTCCATTAACAGATGGAACTGTAACACTAGTGAAGAAAGATTCTGGATGGGAACTTGAAACACCGAAAGAAGGCCTAGTATTCCATAATGGTTCATTAGAAATTCCTAAAAAATTAGTAGGAACTAGTGTGACTGCCAAAGCAACAAAAGGTACAGGTGGTTCAGCTGTAGATTCTGATGATGAAACATATACACCTAAATCTCATACTGTAACTACAAAAGATGTTGAAAAAGAAGCAGACTCACCACTGTCAAGAGGTGATTTATCAGGAACAACAGGGGTTACAGGAGTAGTAGATGGAACTGAAACGAAAGATTTCACAGCAGCGAAGATTACAAGTGTAGTGGAAAAAATATCACCATTACCAAATGTAACTCCGGATAGTAAACATACAATTCCAGTGACAATTACTTATGAAGATGGTTCAACAGAAACAACTGATGTAATTGTTAAAGTGAAACCGCAAGCTCCAACAGTGACACCAAAAGAAAACGGAACGGTAGAGATTACACCGGTATTAACGGGGGAAGGAACTACAACTATCACGTATACAGGTGAAGATAATGCGCCACAAACAGTAACGGTAACAAAAGGTGGAGATGGAACTTGGACAAGTTCAGATCCAACAATTGCTGTTGATACAAATGGTAAAGTTACTATTCCTGCGGATAAAGTAAAAGATGGTTCACCGGTTACTGCACAAGTGACAAGTAAAACAACAGACTTAACAAGTCAACCAGTTACAGAAACTGCTGGAAAACCATTAGAAGTTGTATTTGGAGAACCAGAAAATGCAATAGAAAAAGCTAAGTACACAAGTAAAGTAGTTGTAACACCAAATAAATCAAATAGTACAATTACTGCACCAACAGTAAATGGCTTAACAGTAAATAGTGAAGGAAAAGTTACAGGAACACCAGAAATCATAGACTGGGATGGAATAGAAGACAATCGTGATGTAACAATCAAAGTAACTGTAACTCATGAAGGTGACACACCAGTTACGAAAGACGTTGTAGTCAATGTATTAAGAGATACAGATGGAGATGGTGATCCAGACAATACAGATCCAGATGATGATAACGATGGTATTCCAGATGAACAAGATAATAATCCAAAAGTAGCAGATAAATTAACAGGAACTGTGACACCACCAGCTCCTGTAAGAGAAAAAGCTCAAGTTCCACCGGTTACAGTTGTAAAAACAAATAAACCAGGTGCTACAATTACAACAGAAAATCCGCCAGTAAGTGGATTATCAGTTAACGACAAAGGTGAGTTAACAGGAACTCCAACAGTAGATAATTGGGGCAAAGATGAAGAAGAACGTAAAGTTGAAATTCCAGTTAAGATTACAAAAGAAATAACTGGAAAAGATCCAGAAGAATTTTCAGTAAAAGTTCCAGTTACTATCCTACGAGATACCGATGGAGATGGATCTCCAGATAAAGAAGATGCAGATGATGATAACGATGGAATTCCAGATGAGGAAGAGAAGAACAACGGAACAGATCCAAAAGTTCCTACGACTCAAACTCCAACTATAGGAATTACTCGTAAAGAAAGTGGTGATGCAATCGTAACACCAACGAAACCAGGTGGAGGAATATATCCACCAGGAACAACTGTAACGATTCCAGGAAATGGCAATACTCCAATTGAACTTACAATTGGAAATGACGGTTCAGGAACAGTTCCAAATGATAAACTTCCAAAAACTGATAAACCAGGAACAGGAACAGTAACAGAACCGAATAAAGCACCATCTAAACCTGTAGAGGTAACAACACCAGCTCGTAAACCATCAACAATAGAGTTAGAACAAGATCCAAAAACAGGAGACGTAACTGTAACACCAACGAAACCAGATGGAACGACGTATCCATCAGGTACAATCGTGAAAATTCCAGGTAAGAATGGAACACCAATTGTAGTAGAAATTGGAGAAGGTGGAAAGGGAACTGTTTCAAATAATGATTTACCAGAAACAAAAGTACCGGGAACTGCTGTGATCACAGAAAATGGTAAAGACCCTGAAGATGTTAAAGTGGAAACACCAAAACGAATTGATCCAACGTTACCAGAAACAGATGCTCCAATGGAGATTGCAATTACTCGTAAGGAAAATGGAGACGCTATTGTAACACCTAAGAAACCAGGAGGAACCTATCCGCCAGGAACTAAGGTAGAAATTCCAGGAGAAGATGGAACAACTATTGAAGTAACGATAGGAAATGATGGTTCAGGAACAGTTCCAAATGATAGCTTGCCAAAAGATGTTAAACCAGGAACTGGAACAGTAACAGAACCGAATAAGAAACCATCGCAACCTGTAAATGTGACAACACCAGCCCGTAAGACACCAGCGGTTGAACTAGATCAAAATCCAAATACAGGGGAAGTAACAGTAACGCCTAAGAAACCAGATGGGTCAACATACCCACCAGGAACGATAGTTGAAATTCCAGGAAAAGATGGAAATCCAATTAGAGTAGAAATTGGACAAAATGGTAAGGGTACAGTTCCAAATAGCGAGTTGCCAGACGGTAATATCTCAGGTCCAGGAACAATCACTGAGCCTGGTACAGATAAAACTCCTGAAAAAGTTACTGTTGAAACACCAGCTCGTTTAACACCGGCAATAGTATTAGATCAAGATCCAAATACAGGAGACGTAACGGTAACACCTAAGAAACCAGATGGAACACCATATCCACCAGGAACGAAGGTAGAAATTCCAGGTAAGAATGGCACACCAATTGTGGTAACAACAGGACCAGATGGAAAAGTAATTATTCCGAATAAAGACTTACCAGATGGGGAAATTACAGGAACAGGTAAAATTACACCGCCAGGAAAACCTTCTGTTGAAGTAAACGTAAAAACACCTAAGAAATTAGATCCAAATGCACCTCAAACAGAACAACCAGGTGAAATTGAAATTACAAGAAAACCAAATGGAGATGCTGTAGTAACACCTAAGAAAAAGGATAAAACACCATATCCACCAGGAACGAAGGTAGTTATCCCAGGTGATAATAACACTCCAATCGAAGTTATTATCGGTGAAGATGGCTCAGGAATAGTACCAAATGACAAACTTCCAAAAGGAAATTTACCAGGAAAAGGTATCGTAACAGAACCGAATAAGAGACCATCACAACCAGTTGATGTAACAACGCCAGCTCGTAAGACACCAACAGTTGAGTTGGAACAAGATCCAAGTACAGGTGATGTAACAGTAACACCTAAGAAAGCAGATGGGTCAACATACCCACCAGGCACTAAGGTAGAAATTCCAGGTAAGAATGGAAAAACAATCACTGTAATAATTGGACAAGACGGTAAAGGTAAAGTACCAAATAGTGAATTGCCAGATGGTGAAGTACCAGGAACAGGTAAAATTATAGAGCCAGGAAAATCTGATGAAAATATTAATGTAACAACACCTTCACGTAAAACACCAACAGTTGAGTTGCAACAAGATCCAGATTCAGGAGATGTAACAGTAACACCTAAGAAAGCAGATGGGTCAACATACCCACCAGGCACTAAGGTAGAAATTCCAGGTAAGAATGGAACACCAATTGTCGTAATAATTGGACAAGATGGTAAAGGAAAAGTACCGAATAAAGATTTACCAGATCGTGAAGTACCAGGGAATGCTAAGATTACAGAACCAGGAAAAGATCCTGTAGAAGTACCAGTGGTGACAACGCCAGCACGTAAGACACCTACGGTTGAACTAGATCAAGATCCAAATACAGGGGATGTAACGGTAACACCTAAGAAACCAGATGGCTCAACATACTCACCAGGAACTAAGGTAGAAATTCCAGGTAAGAATGGAAAAACAATCACTGTAATAATTGGACAAGACGGTAAAGGTAAAGTACCAAATAATGATTTACCAGACGGTGAAGTACCAGGGAATGCTAAGATTACAGAACCAGGAAAACCTTCTGTTGAAGTAAGCGTGAAAACACCGAAGAAATTAGATCCAAATGCACCTCAAACAGAACAACCAGGTGTAATTGAAATCACAAGAAAGCCGAATGGAGATGCTGTAGTAACACCAAAGAAACCAGATGGCTCAGCATATCCACCAGGAACTAAGGTAGTTATTCCAGGTGATAATAATACTCCAATCGAAGTGACTATCGGAGATAATGGATCAGGTGAAGTTCCAAATGAAAGACTTCCAAAAGGAGATTTACCAGGAAAAGGTATCGTAATAGAACCGAATAAGAGACCATCTAAACCAGTTGATGTAACGACGCCAGCACGTAAGACACCTACGGTTGAACTAGATCAAGATCCAAATACAGGAGATGTGACAGTAAAACCTAAGAAACCAGATGGAACAACATACCCAGAAAATACTAAGGTAGAAATTCCGGGTAAAAATGGTAAACCAATCGTTGTAACAATTGACAAAGATGGAAAAGGAACAGTTCCAAATAATGATTTACCTGATGAAGATACTCCAGGAACAGGTAGGATTAAGGAACCAGGTAATCCAACAGTTGAAGTGAAGGTAGAAACACCAGGAAAAATTGATCCAACTGCACCAGAAACGGCAGAATTAGGTGAGATTGAAATTACACCTGACAAAATAACAGGTGATGCAAAAGTTACACCTAAGAAAAAATCAGATGGCTCAACGTATCCAAAAGGAACTAAGGTGAAAATTCCAGGAGAAAATGGAACAAGTATCGTAGTAACGATAGGAGAAAATGGTTTTGGCACAGTTCCGAATGACAAACTTCCAAAACAAGATATTCCAGGAAAAGGAACAGTAACAGAACCAGATAGGAAACCATCTAATCCGGTGGATGTAACAACCCCAGCTCGTAAAAAACCAACAGTAGAGTTGGATCAAAATCCAAATACAGGGGATGTGACGGTAACACCTAAGAAACCAGATGGAACACTATATCCAGAAAATACTAAGGTAGAAATACCAGGTAAGAATGGTAAACCTATCGTCGTAATAATTGGAAAAGACGGAAAAGGAACTATACCTAATAAAGATTTACCAGATGGAATAGAACCAGGAAAAGGTACGATTACAGAACCAGAAAAAGATCCTGTAGAAGTAATTGTAACAACCCCAGCCCGTAAGATACCAACAGTAGTGTTGGAACCAAATCCTCAGACAGGTGTTGTTACAGTCACACCAGATACTAATGGAGGTTCTGGTCAAGATACACCTGCACCAACAACTCCAATTCCAGATGCAGTTACTCCGAATGCAGATCAGGTAGATCCTCAGACTACTGTTGATAATGGAGCTAAGTCAAATGATTCTCAAAATGTATTGCCAAATACAGGAACAGAATCAAATGCGACTCTTGCATCTCTAGGACTTCTTGGTATTCTAAGTGGTCTCGGACTTGCTCTTGGAAAGAAAAAAGAAGACTAAAAATTTAGTCAAATGAACATTCATTCTTTTGTATTGTAAAGACAAACTAGATTGGTTCTGGGAATCGTGTTCGTCATAAAATAAAAAGAATGTTTAGAAAAAGAAAGCGAACAATGCTAGGATTTTGTTAAACGGAATTCTAAGTATTGTTCGCTTTTGTGGTATAATAAGTACTATGCAGAAAAAACCAACGTCAGCCTATGTGCACATCCCGTTTTGTACCCAGATTTGTTATTATTGTGATTTTTCAAAGGTCTTCATCAAGAATCAGCCGGTAGATAGTTATTTGGAACATTTGTTAGAAGAGTTTCAATCTTATGATATTCAAAAGTTGTCAACCCTCTACATCGGTGGTGGGACACCAACAGCCTTATCAGCTTCGCAACTGGAGGTGTTATTGGATGGATTGACTAAAAACTTGGACTTGTCAGTCTTGGAAGAGTTGACCATTGAAGCCAATCCAGGCGACTTGGATGCGGATAAGATTGCTGTTTTGAAGAACTCGGCTGTCAATCGTGTTTCGCTAGGTGTGCAGACCTTTGATGATAAGATGCTGAAAAAGATTGGGCGTAGTCATTTGGAGAAGGATATTTATGAAAATATCGACCGTCTGAAACTGTCTGGTTTTGACAATATCTCCATTGATTTGATTTATGCGCTACCTGGTCAGACCATGGAGCAGGTCAAGGAAAATGTGGCTAAGGCCATTGGACTGGATATTCCCCATATGAGTTTGTATAGCTTGATTTTAGAAAACCATACGGTTTTTATGAACCGCATGCGACGAGGGAAATTGCCTCTGCCTAAGGAGGAACTAGAAGCGGAGATGTTTGAGTACATCATCGCAGAGCTAGAGCGAGCTGGTTTTGAACATTATGAGATTTCCAATTTCTCCAAACCCGGTTTTGAAAGTCGTCACAATCTCATGTACTGGGACAATGCTGAATACTATGGCATCGGTGCTGGAGCATCTGGTTATGTCAATGGAGTGCGCTATAAAAATCATGGTCCCATTCGTCATTATCTCAGTGCAGTTGAGGAAGGTAATGCTCGCATCACAGAAGAGCACCTGAGTCAAAAGGAGCAAATGGAAGAAGAAATGTTCTTGGGGCTCCGCAAGAAATCAGGGGTCTCTATGGCGCGATTTGAAGAAAAATTTGGACGGTCTTTCGATGGACTTTATGGAGAAATTGTCAGAGACTTGGTGCAACAAGGTCTCATGCAAATAGACGGTGATCGCGTGCGCATGACAAAAAGAGGTCTCTTTTTAGGAGACATCGTAGCAGAACGATTTATTTTGGAGTAGGATGATGGGCTTAACTTATCAAATGAAAATGAAAATTCCTTTTGATATGGCTGATATGAACGGTCATATCAAGCTTCCAGATGTGATTTTGCTGTCCCTGCAAGTTTCAGGGATGCAGTCGATTGAACTGGGAGTTAGTGATAAGGCCATTTTGGAAAACTATAATCTGGTCTGGATTATCACAGATTATGATATTGAGGTGGTTCGTTTGCCTCGTTTTGCGGAAGAAATCACTATCGAGACGGAAGCCCTGAGCTATAATCGACTCTTTTGCTACCGTCGCTTTACCATTTATGATGAAGCGGGACAGGACCTTATCCACATGATGGCGACCTTTGTTCTCATGGATCGAGACAGTCGAAAAGTCCATGCTGTTGAACCTGAGATTGTGGCTCCGTATCAGTCTGATTTTGATAAAAAACTTATCCGCGGACCAAAGTATGAGACTTTGGAAGAGCCAATCAGCAAGGATTACCATGTCCGTTTTTACGATTTGGATATGAATGGTCATGTCAATAACAGTAAATACTTGGACTGGATTTTTGAGGTTATGGGAGCTGATTTTTTGACCCAATATATTCCCAAGAAAATCAATCTCAAGTATGTCAAGGAAGTTCGACCAGGTGGGGTTATTACATCAGCTGTTGAACGGACTGGACTGAAAAGCAAGCATGAGATTACAAGCGACGGTGCTACCAATGCCCAAGCTATCATCACTTGGCAAGAAATAAAAAAGGATTAGGGAGAAATAGATGAAATATAAAGGCTATTTAATTGATTTAGACGGAACCATTTATAAGGGGAAGGACAGAATCCCGGCAGGAGAGGCTTTTGTCCATGAATTGCAAAAGCGGAACATTCCCTATCTCTTTGTGACTAACAATACAACCCGAACTCCAGAGAGTGTTCAGGAGATGTTGGCTCAGAATTTTAATATCGATACGCCCCTATCGACTGTCTACACAGCGACTTTGGCAACCATCGACTATATGAATGACTTGGGACTGGAAAAGACTGTCTATGTTATCGGAGAATCAGGGCTCAAGGAAGCCATCAAGGCGGCTGGCTATGTGGAGGACAAGGAAAATCCTGCCTATGTGGTAGTAGGTCTGGACTGGCAAGTTGATTATGAAAAATTTGCGACAGCAACTCTGGCTATCCAAAAGGGAGCTCATTTTATCGGAACCAATCCTGACCTCAATATCCCGACAGAGCGTGGTCTTTTGCCTGGTGCTGGTTCACTGATTACCCTGCTTGAAGTAGCAACACGTGTGAAGCCTGTTTATATTGGGAAACCAAATGCCATCATTATGGACAAGGCGGTTGAGCACTTAGGTTTGGAACGTGAAGAGTTAATCATGGTTGGGGACAACTACCTGACTGATATCCGGGCTGGGATTGACAATGGCATTCCAACGCTCTTGGTGACGACAGGTTTTACCAAGGCAGAAGAAGTGGCAGACCTGCCAATCGCACCGACTCATGTGGTTTCTAGCCTTGCGGAGTGGGATTTTGATGAAAACTAAACTGACCTTTTGGGGCTCTATGCTCTTTCTCTTCTCTCTTTCAATCCTTCTGACCATTTATCTGGCTTGGATTTTCTATCCGCTGGAAATTCAGTGGCTAAACTTAACGAATCGAGTTTATCTAAAACCAGAAACCATTCAGTACAACTTTCATATCTTGATAAATTATCTGACCAATCCTTTTAGTCAGGTCTTAGAGATGCCTGATTTTCGTTCGTCAGCAGCTGGTCTGCACCACTTTGCGGTGGTCAAGAATCTCTTCCACTTGGTTCAGCTAGTAGCCCTAGTGACACTGCCAAGTTTTTACGTCTTTGTCAAAGGGATTGTGAAAAAGGGCTTCTTGTCTCTATTTAGTAAAGGGCTTTTGGCTCTAGTGGTTTTGCCTTTACTGATTGGGCTTGGGGGAGTGTTGATTGGTTTTGACCAATTCTTTACCCTTTTCCATCAAATTCTCTTTGTGGGAGATGATACCTGGCTTTTTGACCCAGCCAAGGATCCAGTGATTCTGATTTTGCCAGAGACCTTTTTCCTTCATGCCTTCCTCCTATTTTTTGCCCTCTATGAAAGCTTCTTTGGCTATCTTTATCTAAAAAGTCGTAGGAAGTGAAACGAAAGATGTTCTTAATTTGCATATATAAAAATACATATGATTTAAAGCTATCCTTAAGAGTGAATTAACCAAATCTAATTGTGTCAATCGTTCGCGAACAGTCTATTTTTCTTGAAAAAATAGGCTTTTTTTCTAAAAATCTCTAGTCAAGCGCTTTATTTTTTTGTATAATAGAGGTAGCAAAGTATAGATAAGAAGAGAAAAGCATGATTACACTATTTCTATCACCGAGCTGTACTTCATGTCGTAAGGCAAAGGCCTGGTTAGAAAAACATAAGGTGCCCTTTGAGGAGCATAATATTATGACCAGTCCCTTAACAAGAAAGGAATTGCAACACATTCTTTCCTTGACCGAAAATGGTACTGATGACATCATTTCAACTCGTTCAAAAATTTTTCAAAAATTGAATATTGATGTAGAGAGTATTTCGGTATCGGAATTGCTTCATTTGATTGAGCAGTATCCTAGTCTTTTGCGTCGCCCAATTATTATCGATGCCAAACGCATGCAGATCGGTTTTAATGAAGATGAGATTCGTGCTTTTCTCCCTCGTAGTTACCGTAAGCAAGAACTAAAAGAAGCAAGAATGAGAGCTGGTATTAGTTAATGAACAAACAGTATAGTTACCCACTAGATTTGTCGTGGAGCACTGAAGAACTTGCTTCAGTGCTTTCTTTTTTTAATGATGTTGAAGCTGCCTATGAAGGCAAGGTAGAGGCTCAAAAGCTACTGGATTCCTATAAGGGATTCAAAGCGGTTGTGCCAAGTAAGAGCGAAGAGAAACGTTTGGGACGAGAATTTGAAACAGTGAGTGGCTATTCGCTTTACCGAGCAGTTCAGGCTGCCAAGGAAAAAGGGGAAGGAAAGATTTCTCTTGGAAAGTAAATTTGAATTTGCTAAAGAGCTTGTCAAGAAGGCGGGCCAGTACATACTTGACCACATGCAGGAAGATTTGTGTGTTGAGACCAAGACCTCTCCAACAGACTTGGTGACCAGACTGGACAAAGAAGTTCAGGAACTCTTGGTTGGTGAGATTTTATCCCGTTATCCTGAGGATAAGATTTGTGCTGAAGAAGGCTGTTTGCGTGCTTCGGTTCAAGAGGGCAAGGTTTGGGTCATTGATCCCATTGATGGTACCAATAACTTTGTCGCCCAGCAGGAAGATTTTGCTGTTATGATGGCTTATTTTGAAAATAGTCAGGGACAGTTTGGCCTGATTTATGATGTGGTCAAAGGGGATTGTTACCACGGTGGTGGTAAGTTTCCAGTTTATCTAAATGATAAGCCCCTAGCTCCCTTTCAAGCAAAACCACTTGGAGATTTTCTCATTGCAGGCAATAGTGGCATGCTGGAAACCAATGAATGGGGGCTGGCTGATTTGAGTCGAGCGGTCCTCGGTGTTCGTGTCTATGGAAGTGCGGCCATTAGTTTTGCCAAGATTTTATCAGGGCGTTTGTTGACCTATGTCACTTATCTGCAACCATGGGATTATGCTGCCGCTAGTATTTTAGGGGGAAGTCTGGGCTATCGGATTGTGACTCTTTCTGGTGAAACTCCTAATTTTCAAACCAGACAGCCGGTCATGATGCTACCTCTTGAGATGCAGGAGGAAATTCAGTCCTATATTTACGAAAGGAAAAGAACTTAAATGCAATTTCCAGAAGGATTTGTTGAAAAATATGAAGAGATACTAGGAGATGAGGCAAGAGATTTTCTTGCCTCTTTTGAGGAGGAAGCGGTTTCGGCCTTTCGGGTTAATCCTTTAAAAGAAGCTCCAGTTTCCTTTCCTGATGCTATTCCTCAAACCCCTTGGGGCCACTATGGGAAGGTTTCAGGGAAATCGCCTGAACATGCTACAGGTTTGGTCTATTCGCAAGAACCCGCTGCCCAGATGGTTGCTCAGGTAGCCCAACCTAGTCCTGGAATGAAAGTCTTGGATTTGGCTGCTGCACCGGGTGGTAAATCAACTCAGCTGGCAGCCTATCTAGCAGGGGAGGGTCTCCTTGTTTCTAATGAAATTTCAAGCAAACGGGCTAAGATTTTAGTAGAAAACATGGAGCGATTTGGAGCGACAAATATTGTGGTGACCAATGAATCTGCTGACCGCTTGGCCAAGGTTTTTAAAGGTTACTTTGACTTAATCGTTCTTGATGCCCCTTGCTCTGGTGAAGGGATGTTTCGTAAGCAACCAGATGCTATGGACTATTGGAGATTAGATTATCCGAGTCAATGCGCTAGCTTGCAAAGAGAAATTCTGGCAGATGCAGTAACCATGCTAGCTGAAGGTGGTCGTTTGGTTTATTCAACCTGTACCTGGGCACCTGAGGAAAACGAAGAGATTGTCAAATGGTTGCTAGAAGAGTATGATTTTGATTTATTACCAGTTGATCATATCAATGGAATGGTAGCTGGTATTGACCTGCCAGAAACGGCTCGTATGTACCCTCATCATTTTAAGGGAGAAGGGCAGTTTGTAGCTCATCTACAGTTTAAGGGTGAAAATCCCACCCCTAAATTTAAGGCAAGTAAGAGCAATCTCAGCCGAGAACAAGTTACTTTGTGGCAGGAATTTGCACAAAACCATTTGAAGGTTAATCTACCGGGTATTTTGCAGACATTTGGAGATCAGCTTTATATCTTACCAGAACTCTTGCCAGATTTAGGAAAACTCAAGATTGCTCGGAATGGTCTGCATTTGGGTACTTTTAAGAAGAAACGCTTTGAACCCAGTTTCGCTCTTGGTCTAGCCTTGAAACCGAGTCAGGTCAAGCAGTCAGTTGAAATTGACCAAGAAGCGTTTGTAAAGTATGTGGCTGGAGAAACCGTTCAGCTGGCGGAAAGTATGCCAAATGGTTGGTACCAAGTTTTGGTTCAAGGCAATGGTTTGGGCTTTGCTAAGGTGACTGGAAATGTTTTGAAAAATTATTTTCCTAAAGGCCTCAGATTCAAGTGAAAATGCTAGTCATAGTAGCTTGTCTATGTTATAGTGGAAGTATGGATTTTTTTCAAATTGTCTTTCATTTTAAGTCAAAATTGGTGGAAAGGTAACTAAGCAAATTTCTAGTTAAACCAAGCTAATACTCTTCGAAAATCAAATTCAAACCGCGTCAACGTCGCCTTGCCGTACTCAAGTACAGCCTGCGGCTAGTTTCCTAGTTTG
>NZ_VMMZ01000090.1:0-8722 GCF_013277475.1 Streptococcus sp. k-628 | reverse complement strand
AAAGCGAACGGTTTTCTTGATTTGAATAGATATTCAATTTTGAGTAGGTATTACTCAGAGTTAAGTGACGATAGCCTAGGAGATACACCTGTACCCATGCCGAACACAGAAGTTAAGCCCTAGAACGCCGGAAGTAGTTGGGGGTTGCCCCCTGTGAGATATGGAAGTCGCTTAGCTTTATTCCGCCATAGCTCAGTTGGTAGTAGCGCATGACTGTTAATCATGATGTCGTAGGTTCGAGTCCTACTGGCGGAGTAGTTAATTAAAGGAGGTTTTGACCTCTTTTTTGTTATATAATTAATAATCTATCTCGCACCTAATGAAGCGAGATATTTTTCTTGACGATAGAAGTTTCAGACACCATCATTTTCGAGCACTGATAGCACTTAAAACGACGCTCTCTAAGTAGAATTCTGGTAGGCATACCAGTAGTTTCGAGGTAAGGAATCTTAGAATGTTTTTGAAAGTCATATTTCTTCATTATAGATGATATGGGACTTTTTTTCTACAATAAAATAGGCTCCATAATATCCATAGGGGATTTACCCACTACAAATATTATAGAGCCAGAAAAGCTAATCTCGAGAAAGGACAAATTTCGTCCTTTCTTTTTTTTTTGATGTTTAGAGCGATGAAAATCCGTTTTTTGAAGTTTTCAAAGTTCCGAAAACCAAAGTCGTTGCGCTTGATAAGTTTGATGGGATTATTAGTGACTTCTAGTTTGGCGTTAGAATAGGCTAGTTTAAGGATATTGACAATTTTCTTGTTATCTTTGAGAAATGTTTTAAAGATAGTTTGAAAAATTTGATACTATGCGTTTTTCTTATTTTAAGATTTTTACCTCAGTCTCTTTTAGTATTTAACGTAGTTAATAAGGTCTATAATAGTCTAATTTAGGTAGTAAATTTGTTTCTATTCTGTCAACTTTTCCTATTTTTTCTCTTGTTGAGGTTGATATTTTAACAATTCAGGAGTTATTAATGATTAATTAAAATTTTTTGTTAGAATAAAATCATAAAAAGTAAAGGAGTGTATGCTTATGCTACAAAATATTTATGATCAGATGACTGATTTCTATGACAGTATCAAAGAAGAGTATGCTACTTTCTTTGGTAATAGTTGGGACTGGGAACATTTTCATTTTAAATTTTTGATTTATTATTTAGTGAGATATGGTATTGGGTGTCGTAGAGATTTTATCGTTTACCATTATCGTGTTGCTTATCGTTTGTATCTTGAAAAATTGATAATGAAACAAGGTTTTGTTGCTTGTTGAGACAATATGAGTTAATTTCCGAACAAATTTAACTTTTTGTGGGAAAATAATGATAAATAGCCGGAATTTTTTCTAAAACATTTTTTAATAGTTGGAAATAGCAAATCTTTCTATTGTTTCTTCTTGATAAAAAGGCGATTTTTTCTTATAATAAATTGTAAGATATAATTGCAGGTGAGAGTCCTGCCATGTATGTGAGAAAGGAAGAGCCTGAGGGCTCAGACAAGATTATGACTTCAGTTGTTGTTGTAGGTACCCAGTGGGGTGATGAAGGTAAAGGGAAGATTACAGACTTCCTTTCAGCGAATGCAGAAGTGATTGCACGTTACCAAGGTGGTGATAATGCAGGTCACACGATTGTGATTGATGGTAAGAAATTTAAGTTGCACTTGATTCCATCTGGAATTTTCTTCCCTGAAAAAATCTCTGTTATTGGGAATGGTATGGTTGTAAATCCTAAATCTCTTGTGAAAGAGTTGAGCTATCTTCATGAGGAAGGTGTGACAACTGATAACTTGCGTATTTCTGATCGTGCGCATGTTATTTTGCCTTATCATATCGAGTTAGATCGTTTGCAAGAAGAAGCTAAGGGCGACAATAAGATTGGTACTACAATTAAGGGAATTGGTCCAGCTTATATGGACAAGGCTGCTCGTGTTGGGATTCGTATCGCCGATCTTTTGGATAAAGATATTTTCCGTGAGCGTTTAGAACGTAACCTTGCTGAAAAGAATCGTCTTTTTGAAAAATTGTATGACAGTAAAGCTATCGCCTTCGATGATATTTTTGAAGAATATTATGAATATGGTCAACAAATCAAGAAGTATGTGACAGATACATCTGTCATTTTGAATGATGCACTGGATAACGGTAAACGTGTGCTTTTTGAAGGTGCACAAGGTGTTATGCTAGATATCGACCAAGGTACGTATCCATTTGTTACGTCATCAAACCCTGTTGCTGGTGGTGTTACGATTGGTTCTGGTGTTGGTCCAAGTAAGATTGATAAGGTTGTAGGTGTATGTAAAGCCTATACGAGTCGTGTAGGAGACGGTCCTTTCCCAACTGAGTTGTTTGATGAAGTGGGAGAACGTATCCGTGAAGTAGGTCATGAATATGGTACAACAACTGGTCGTCCACGTCGTGTGGGTTGGTTTGACTCAGTTGTGATGCGTCATAGCCGTCGTGTTTCTGGTATTACTAACCTTTCATTGAACTCTATCGATGTTTTGAGTGGTTTAGATACAGTGAAGATCTGTGTGGCCTATGATCTTGATGGTCAACGTATTGACTACTATCCAGCTAGTCTTGAGCAATTGAAACGTTGCAAGCCTATCTATGAAGAGTTGCCAGGTTGGTCAGAAGATATTACCGGAGTTCGTAATTTGGAAGATCTTCCTGAGAATGCGCGTAACTACGTTCGTCGTGTGAGTGAATTGGTTGGCGTTCGTATTTCTACTTTCTCAGTGGGTCCTGGTCGTGAACAAACAAATATTTTAGAAAGTGTTTGGTCCTAAGAGATTTTTAAGATTTGTTTAAGATAGGTCGGGTATACTATAGACAGTTACAAGAAGACCTCCTAACTTGTTGTAACAAATATCCTAAACTTTTCTTTTTCATAATAATCTCCCTATAAAGTCACTGCATTCGGTGGCTTTTTTTGTCTTGGGATTCATGATATAATAATAAAATCGATAAGCAGGAAAAGAGAAACGGATGAATTATACAGTTGAAGAAAAAGAAGTTTTTATGAGGGAGGCTTTGAGAGAGGCTGAGATTGCCTTGGAACACGATGAAATTCCGATTGGTTGTGTGATTGTCAAGGACGGAAAAATTATTGGTCGTGGGCATAATGCACGTGAGGAGTTGCAGCGAGCAGTTATGCACGCGGAGATTATGGCCATAGAGAATGCGAACCTGAGTGAGGAGAGCTGGCGCTTGCTGGATTGCACGCTTTTTGTGACCATTGAGCCGTGTGTCATGTGTAGTGGGGCGATTGGACTTGCCCGTATTCCAAACGTGGTCTATGGGGCTAAAAACCAGAAATTTGGCGCTGCTGGGAGTTTGTACGATATTTTGACAGATGAGCGTCTCAATCATCGTGTGGAGGTTGAAAGGGGAATTTTGGAAGATGAATGCGCAGCTATTATGCAGGACTTTTTTAGAAATAGACGGAAAAAATAATTTTGCTTTTAAAATGAATAGGAATGTGATATAATAAATAGTGGAGCAACAGTTCTGCGTGAAGCGGGTCAGGGGAGGAATCCAGCAGCCCTAAGCGATTTGAATTGTGTGCTCTTTTTTTCGTGCTTTTTCCGAATAAATAAGATAGAATAATCTAGAATAAATGATAATAGAAAAGAGAAGATGATGAAAATTCGTGGTTTTGAATTGGTTTCGACTTTTACAGATGAAAATTTATTACCCAAGCGTGAGACAGCGCATGCGGCTGGTTACGACTTAAAGGTTGCTGTGCGTACGGTTATTGCTCCAGGAGAGATTGTCTTGGTTCCGACAGGGGTTAAGGCTTATATGCAGCCGACTGAGATTCTCTATCTCTATGATCGTTCTTCAAATCCTCGTAAGAAGGGCTTGGTTTTAATTAACTCAGTTGGGGTCATTGATGGGGATTATTATGGAAATCCTGGAAATGAAGGGCATATTTTTGCGCAGATGAAGAATATCACAGACCAAGAAGTGATTCTCGAAGTTGGGGAACGTGTGGTCCAGGCTGTTTTTGCTCCTTTCTTAATTGCAGATGGAGATGCGGCTGATGGCGTTCGAACTGGTGGATTTGGGTCAACTGGACACTAAGATGAAGATTATCTTTGTACGTCACGGGGAGCCAGATTATCGTGAGTTAGAGGAGCGTTCTTATACGGGATTTGGGATAGATTTGGCACCCTTGTCTGATAAGGGACGGCAGCAAGCCCAGAAATTGAGCACCAATCCTTTACTCCCTTCAGCTGAAATAATCATATCTTCTGCAGTCACAAGAGCTTTAGAAACGGCTTCTTATGTGGTTTGTGCTACGAGTCTTCCTTTAAGAGTAGAGCCTTTGTTACATGAATGGCAGGTCTATGAAAGTGGCACAGATAATTTTGAAAAAGCTCGTACTATGTTTCTAGAAAATAATGGGGAGTTACTTTCTAATAGTCCTATTCAATATGAGACAGCTACGGAGATAAAGTCTCGTTTTCTAGAATGTATGTCTAAGTATCGAGATTACCAGACCGTGATAGTGGTAACTCACAACATGCTCATGCGCCAGTTTGTGCCAAATGAGAAGATTGATTTTTGCCAAGTGATTGAGTGTGAGTTAGAGATATAGAAAGAGGTTTATCATCGCAAAGAAAAAAGCGACATTTGTATGTCAAAATTGTGGGTATAATTCCCCTAAATATTTGGGACGTTGTCCTAACTGTGGGTCTTGGTCTTCTTTTGTAGAAGAGGTTGAGGTTGCCGAGGTCAAGAATGCGCGTGTGTCCTTGACAGGTGAGAAAACCAAGCCCATGAAACTGGCTGAGGTGACTTCTATCAATGTCAATCGAACCAAGACGGAGATGGAGGAATTCAACCGTGTACTTGGAGGAGGAGTGGTACCGGGAAGTCTCGTCCTCATCGGTGGAGATCCTGGAATCGGGAAATCGACTCTTCTCCTACAAGTTTCAACCCAGTTGTCTCAAGTGGGGACTGTTCTCTACGTCAGTGGGGAGGAGTCTGCCCAGCAGATTAAGCTACGAGCAGAGCGCTTGGGAGATATTGATAGCGAGTTTTATCTCTATGCAGAGACCAATATGCAGAGTGTTCGAGCTGAGGTGGAGCGCATCCAGCCAGACTTCCTCATTATTGACTCAATTCAAACCATTATGTCTCCTGAGATTTCAGGGGTACAGGGGTCTGTTTCTCAGGTGCGTGAGGTGACGGCTGAACTTATGCAGCTGGCCAAGACTAATAATATTGCCATCTTTATCGTAGGACATGTGACCAAGGAGGGCACTCTGGCTGGTCCGCGTATGTTGGAGCATATGGTGGATACGGTGCTTTACTTTGAAGGGGAGCGTCACCATACATTTCGTATTCTGAGAGCGGTTAAAAACCGTTTTGGCTCCACTAATGAGATTGGGATTTTTGAGATGCAGTCAGGTGGATTGGTTGAGGTCCTCAATCCGAGTCAAGTTTTCCTAGAAGAGCGTTTGGATGGAGCAACTGGTTCGTCAATCGTTGTGACCATGGAAGGGACGCGTCCGATTTTGGCAGAGGTTCAGGCTTTGGTGACACCGACCATGTTTGGAAATGCCAAGCGTACTACGACAGGGCTTGACTTCAATCGTGCGAGTCTGATTATGGCTGTTTTGGAAAAACGGGCAGGGCTTCTCTTGCAAAATCAGGATGCCTATCTCAAATCTGCTGGTGGTGTCAAATTGGATGAACCTGCCATTGACTTGGCCGTTGCAGTTGCTATTGCTTCGAGCTATAAAGACAAGCCAACCAACCCTCAGGAATGTTTTGTAGGAGAACTTGGTTTGACAGGAGAAATTCGGCGCGTGAATCGTATCGAGCAACGTATCAATGAAGCTGCTAAACTGGGCTTTACTAAGATTTATGTACCCAAAAATTCTTTGACAGGAATTACTCCACCCAAGGAAATTCAGGTCATTGGGGTGACAACGATTCAGGAGGTTTTGAAAAAGGTTTTTGCTTAATCTGTGACAAATCCTCTTAAAAATGATAAGATAGGAGAAATATTTGACTCTCAAACTGTTAAGGAGGAAATCATGTCTTATTTTGAACAGTTTATGCAAGCCAATCAGGCTTATGTTGCCCTACATGGGCAGTTAAATCTGCCACTTAAACCTAAAACAAGAGTTGCCATTGTGACCTGTATGGACTCTCGTCTGCACGTTGCGCAAGCTTTGGGATTGGCACTTGGGGATGCTCATATCTTGCGGAATGCAGGTGGTCGAGTGACTGAGGACATGATTCGTTCGCTAGTTATTTCCCAGCAACAAATGGGGACAAGAGAGATTGTGGTATTGCACCATACAGACTGTGGTGCTCAGACCTTTGAAAATGGACCTTTTCAGGAGTATCTGAAAGAGGAACTAGGTGTCGATGTGTCAGACCAGGACTTCTTGCCCTTCCAAGATATAGAGGAGAGTGTACGCGAGGACATGCAATTGCTTATCGAGTCTCCCCTAATACCAGATGATGTCACTATCTCTGGTGCCATTTACGATGTGGATACAGGAAGTATGACAGTCGTAGAATTGTAAATACTTTATTTAGAAAGAAAGTGTATGAAGAAAAACAGCATTTTATTTATTTTTATTCTATTGCTATGTATTGGTTTACAGTATGAAACCATCTACTATACGGACGGTTCGATGTCAGGTGCGGAATATGGACTAATGGGAGTTTCTATCTTTCTAGCTCTCTTTTACATGATTCCGGCTCTTTATTTCCTTTTCCGTATTGGAAAAAAATGGGAATTGCCAAAGAATGCCTTGATCTTGTCTTTATTGGGTGGGATGTTCCTTTCAGGCTGGTTGTCTAGCTTTGCGAATACCTATATCCATGATTTGCTGGGCATTCTTTTCCCAGATAGTGCATTTTTAAATGCCTTTGAAAGCGCTATTGTGGCTCCTTTGGTAGAGGAACCCTTGAAATTATTGCCACTTGTCTTTGTTTTAGCTTTGATTCCTGTGCGAAAATTAAAATCTTTGTTTTTACTAGGCATTGCTTCTGGTTTGGGATTCCAAATGATTGAGGATATTAGCTATATTCGTACGGATTTGCCAGAGGGATTTGACTTTACTATTTCGAGGATTTTAGAGCGTATTATCTCAGGAATTGCTTCTCACTGGACTTTTTCAGGTCTGGCTGTAGTAGGTGTTTACTTGATTTACAGAGCCTATAAAGGGCAGAAGGTTGGCAAGCAACAGGGGCCTATTTTCCTAGGTTTAGCCTTGGGAACTCACTTCTTGTTTAACTCTCCTTTTGTTGAATTGGAGACAGAGTTGCCACTAGCGATCCCAGTGGTTATGGCTATTACTCTCTATGGTTTTTATCAGGCTTATCGCTTTGTTGAGAAGAACGATGAGATAATGAACTAGAATATTTTTCAAAAGAATGATGCAAGGGTACAAATATAGTGTCCTTCTTTTATTTTTGATTGAAAAATAGTGTAAAAAGCGCTACAATGGTAGATGGAAAATCTTGTGAAAAGCACAAGCGATACATATATACCGGAGGAAATCATGTCTTTTTCTGATTTAAAGCTGTTTGCCCTTTCTTCTAATCAAGAATTGGCAAAACGTGTAGCGCAGGAGATTGGGATAGAGTTGGGGAAATCAAGTGTTCGCCAATTTTCAGATGGAGAGATTCAGGTCAACATCGAAGAATCAATCCGTGGGAAACACGTCTTTATCCTACAATCAACTAGCTCGCCCGTAAATGACAATCTGCTTGAAATTTTGATTATGGTAGATGCTTTGAAGCGTGCGAGTGCAGAATCTGTCAATGTTGTCATGCCTTACTATGGGTATGCACGTCAGGATAGAAAGGCGAGAGCGCGTGAGCCAATCACTTCAAAACTTGTCGCAAATATGCTTGAAGTAGCTGGAGTGGATCGTTTATTGACCATCGACTTGCATGCTGCGCAGATTCAAGGATTCTTTGATATTCCTGTGGATCATTTGATGGGGGCTCCTCTGATTGCGGATTATTTTGAGCGTCGTGGCATGGTTGGTTCTGACTATGTGGTTGTCAGCCCAGACCATGGAGGGGTGACTCGTGCTCGTAAGTTGGCAGAATTTTTGAAAACATCTATCGCTATCATTGATAAACGTCGTAGCGTTGATAAGATGAATACTAGTGAAGTCATGAACATCATCGGTAAGGTCGAAGGCAAGACTTGTATCTTGATTGATGATATGATTGATACTGCTGGAACGATTTGTCATGCGGCAGATGCTCTTGCAGAAGCTGGTGCTGTTGAAGTCTATGCAAGCTGTACGCACCCAGTTCTTTCTGGTCCTGCTATGGACAATATCCAAAAATCAGCTATCAAGAAATTGGTTGTTTTGGATACCATCTATCTGCCAGAAGAGCGTTTGATTGATAAGATTGAGCAAATTTCAATCGCTCATCTCCTAGGGGATGCTATTGTACGTATCCATGAAAAACGCCCACTCTCTCCACTTTTCAGTATTGAGAAAAAGATTTAATGACCAAGCCTGAGATAATTCTCAGGTTTTTTCGTCTCTTTTCCGAATAAATAGATAGTAGCAGTGAATCTAGTAAACCTAGATTTAATACTCTTCGAAAATCAAATTCAAACCACGTCAACGTCGCCTTGCCGTATATATGTGACTGACTTCGTCAGTCTTATCTGCAACCTCAAAACAGTGTTTTGAGCAACTTGCGGCTAGTTTCCTAGTTTGC
>NZ_VMMZ01000089.1:0-16675 GCF_013277475.1 Streptococcus sp. k-628 | reverse complement strand
TGATACTATGCGCTTTTGTGCTTTGACAGTTTTTGTATAATTTTTGTCCAAGATTTTTAAATCATCTGATTAAATTCCTATTTTTCCCTATCATTGTCCCTGTTTTTTCGAAAATGGAAGGAGTATAATAAATCTATCAATAAAATGATAGGAGGAACTTTATGGGTCATATTTTCTTTTTTCTAAGTGTTTTTCTTGCTGGAATTCTATCTTTCTTTTCTCCTTGTATCTTACCCTTGTTACCAGTCTATGCAGGGGTACTACTAGATGATAAGGATGGTGATCAGGCTTCTAGCAACAAATTTTCTATCTCAGTTACTAGTTTATTACGAACTCTGGCCTTTATAGCAGGAATTTCCTTTATCTTTATTTTGTTGGGCTATGGAGCTGGTTTTTTAGGCGACTTGCTTTATGCTTCTTGGTTCCAATATGTGACGGGTGCGGTTATCATTCTCTTAGGCTTGCACCAGATGGAGATTCTACACTTTAAGAGGCTTTATAAGGAAAAGAGGTTACAACTGCAAGGACAGGGGCAACATGGTAAGGGCTATAGTCAGGCATTTTTATTGGGTTTGACCTTTAGTTTTGCTTGGACACCTTGTGTGGGGCCGGTTCTGGGGTCTGTTTTAGCCTTGGCGGCTTCAGGTGGTTCAGGTGCTTGGCAGGGAGCGGGTCTCATGTTAATCTATACGCTGGGTCTAGCGCTACCATTCTTGCTTCTAGCTCTGGCCTCTAGTTATGTTTTGAAACATTTCCGAAAACTCCATCCTTATCTCGGAACCCTCAAAAAAGTGGGAGGTTTTCTCATTATTGTGATGGGACTCTTGGTTCTGTTTGGAAATGCTTCAATTTTAAGTCAATTATTTGAATAAAATGGAAAGGAATATCAGTATGAAAAAATGGCAAACATGTGTTCTTGGAGCAGGTTCGCTCCTTTGTTTGACGGCTTGTTCAGGCAAGTCCATGACCAGTGAACACCAAATGAAAGATGAGATGAAGATGGAGCAGACAGCTAGTAAAACAAGCGTGTCTAAAGGGAAAGATGTGGCTGATTTTGAGCTAACTGGAGTAGATGGCAAGACCTACCGCTTATCTGATTACAAGGGCAAGAAAGTCTATCTCAAATTCTGGGCTTCTTGGTGTTCCATCTGTCTGGCTAGTCTTCCAGACACGGATGAAATCGCTAAAGATGCTGGTGACGATTATGTGGTATTAACAGTAGTGTCACCAGGACATAAGGGAGAGCAATCTGAAGAAGACTTTAAGAATTGGTATAAGGGATTGGATTATAAAAATTTCCCAGTCCTAGTTGACCCATCAGGCAAACTTTTGGAAACTTATGGTGTTCGTTCCTACCCAACTCAAGCCTTTATAGATGGTGAAGGAAAATTGGTCAAAACGCAACCAGGTTTTATGGAAAAAGATGCGATTTTGCAAACTTTGAAAGAATTAGCCTAGGAGGTGTCCTATGAATGATAAGCTAAAAATCATCTTGTTGATAGGAGTATTTTTCCTAGCCATAACCGGTTTCTATTTTCTATTGATGCGAAATGCAGGGCAGACAGATGCCTCGCAAATTGAGAAAGCGGCAGTTAGCCAAGGAGGAAAAACAGTGAAAAAAACAGAAATTAGTAAAGACGCAGACTTGCACGAAATTTATCTAGCTGGAGGTTGTTTCTGGGGAGTGGAGGAATATTTCTCACGTGTTCCTGGAGTGACAGATGCCGTTTCAGGTTATGCAAATGGTAGAGGGGAAACAACCAAGTACGAATTGATCAACCAAACAGGTCATGCGGAAACTGTCCATGTCACTTATGACGCCAATCAAATTTCCCTCAAGGAAATCCTGCTTCATTATTTCCGTATTATCAATCCAACCAGCAAAAATAAACAAGGAAATGATGTGGGAACCCAGTACCGTACTGGTGTTTATTACACAGATGACAAGGATTTAGAGGTGATTAACCAAGTCTTTGATGAGGTGGCTAAGAAATACGAACAACCTCTAGCAGTTGAAAAGGAGCCTTTGAAGAATTTTGTAGTGGCAGAGGATTACCACCAAGACTATCTCAAGAAAAATCCAAATGGCTACTGCCATATCAATGTCAATCAGGCAGCCTATCCCGTCATTGATGCCAGCAAATATCCCAAACCAAGTGATGAAGAATTGAAAAAGACCCTGTCACCTGAGGAGTATGCAGTTACCCAGAAAAATCAAACAGAGCGAGCTTTTTCAAACCGCTATTGGGATAAATTTGAATCCGGTATCTATGTGGATGTGGCAACTGGCGAACCTCTCTTTTCATCAAAAGATAAGTTTGAGTCTGGTTGTGGTTGGCCTAGTTTTACGCAACCCATCAGTCCAGATGTTGCCACTTATAAGGAAGATAAGTCCTACAATATGACGCGCATGGAAGTGAGAAGCCGAGTTGGAGATTCTCACCTTGGGCATGTCTTTACGGACGGTCCACAGGACAAAGGTGGCTTGCGCTACTGTATCAATAGCCTCTCTATCCGCTTTATTCCCAAAGACCAAATGGAAGAAAAAGGCTACGCTTATTTATTAGATTATGTCGATTAATACTCTTCGAAAATCGCTTTAAACCACGTCAGCGTCGGCTTATAGTGGGTAGGGTTGAGACTGGGCAAAACTCAATTTGAGGAGAAAGTGAAGCAAATTTTCTAACAATAAAACACATAATATCAAGTATTTTTAACACCTGATACTATGCGTTTTCTACTTTAATAGACTTTTTGCCCAGTCTCTCTATCCACAACCTCAAAGCCGTACTTTGAGCTGACTTCGTCAATTCTATCCACAACCTCAAAGCTGTACTTTGAGCAACCTGTGGCTAGCTTCTTAGTTTGCTTTTTGATTTTCATTGAGTATAAGAGGGCTTTCCTAAGCAGTTAGAGGAGAATTTTGCTATACTGATACTAGTAAGTGACAAAGGAGCGGAGCATGACCTACACAATCTTAATCGTAGAAGATGAATATCTGGTAAGACAAGGCTTGACTAAACTGGTCAATGTAGCAGCCTACGATATGGAAATCATCGGTCAGGCTGAAAATGGAAGGCAGGCTTGGGAATTGATACAAAAGCAGCTGCCAGATATCATTTTAACCGATATCAACATGCCTCAGCTAAATGGAATCCAGTTGGCCAGTCTGGTACGAGAAACCTATCCTCAGGTGCATCTAGTTTTTTTGACAGGCTACGATGATTTTGATTATGCCTTGTCTGCTGTCAAACTCGGTGTGGATGACTACCTGCTCAAACCCTTTTCCCGTCAGGACATTGAGGAGATGTTGGGGAAAATCAAGCAAAAACTAGACAAGGAAGAAAAGGAAGAGCAGTTACAAGATTTATTGACCGATAAGTTTGAGGGAAACCTGGCTCAGAAAATCCACTCCCATCTGGCTGATAGCCAATTTAGTTTAAAGTCTTTGGCCAGTGACTTGGGCTTTAGTCCAACTTATCTGAGCTCCTTGATTAAGAAAGAGTTGGGCTTGCCTTTTCAGGATTATCTGGTAAGAGAGCGTGTCAAACAAGCCAAGCTCTTGCTTTTAACTACAGATCTGAAGATTTATGAGATCGCAGAGAAGGTTGGCTTTGAAGATATGAACTATTTTACCCAACGTTTTAAACAGATTGCAGGTGTGACGCCTCGTCAGTTTAAGAAAGGGGGAGGTCGATGAAGCGTTCTTCTC
Organism: Streptococcus sp. k-628; assembly: GCF_013277475.1. Classification (NCBI taxonomy): domain Bacteria; kingdom Bacillati; phylum Bacillota; class Bacilli; order Lactobacillales; family Streptococcaceae; genus Streptococcus; species Streptococcus sp. k-628. Next base: position 12,963 of record NZ_VMMZ01000089.1, on the reverse strand, counting down.
TCCTAGTCAGAATGGTTATTTCCATCTTTCTGGTCTTTCTCATTCTCCTAGCTCTGGTTGGGACTTTTTACTATCAATCGAGTTCTTCAGCCATTGAGGCCACCATTGAGGGCAACAGCCAAACGACCATCAGCCAGACTAGCCACTTTATTCAGTCTTATATCAAAAAATTAGAAACCACCTCGACTAGTTTGACCCAGCAGACGGATGTTCTGGCCTATGCTGAGAATCCCAGTCAAGACAAGATCAAGGGAATTCGAGATCTGTTTTTGACCATCTTAAAGGCAGATCAGGACTTGAAAACTGTTGTGCTGGTGACCAAATCCGGTCAGGTCATTTCTACAGATGACAGTGTGCAAATGAAAACTTCCTCAGATATGATGGCTGAGGATTGGTACCAAAAGGCCATTCATCAGGGAGCCATGCCCGTTTTGACTCCAGCTCGTAAATCAGATAGTCAGTGGGTCATTTCTGTCACTCAAGAACTTGTTGATGCAAAGGGAGCCAATCTGGGTGTACTTCGTTTGGATATTTCTTATGAAACTCTGGAAGCATATCTCAACCAGCTACAGTTGGGTCAGCAGGGATTTGCTTTTATCATCAATGAAAATCATGAATTTGTTTATCATCCTAAACATACAGTCTATAGCTCATCTAGCGAAATGGAGGCCATGAAACCCTATATTGAGACAGGGCAGGGCTATACTCCAGATCACAAATCCTACGTCAGTCAGGAAAGGATTGCTGGAACTGATTGGACGGTGCTTGGTGTGTCTTCGTTGGAGAAGTTAGACAAGGTTAGGAGTCAACTCATGTGGACCTTGCTTGGAGCCAGTTTCACATCTCTTCTTGCCTGTCTCTGCTTGGTGTGGCTTAGTCTCAAACGCTGGATTGCTCCTCTGAATGACTTGAGAGAAACCATGCTGGAGATTGCTTCTGGTAATCAGAATCTGCGTGCCAAGGAAACTGGTGCCCATGAACTGAGAGAAGTGATTCGCCAGTTCAATGTCATGTTGGATCAGATTGATCAGTTGATGGCAGCTATTCGCAGGCAGGAAGAAACGACCCGTCAGTACCAACTTCAAGCTCTATCGAGCCAGATTAATCCGCATTTCCTCTACAATACTTTGGACACCATCATCTGGATGGCTGAATTTCAGGATAGTCAGCGAGTGGTGCAGGTGACAAAGTCTTTGGCAACCTATTTCCGCTTGGCACTCAATCAAGGCAAGGACCTGATTTGCCTGTCTGACGAAATCAATCATGTCCGCCAGTATCTCTTTATCCAGAAACAACGCTATGGAGATAAATTAGACTATGAAATTGAGGAGAATCCTGCCTTTGATAATCTAGTCTTGCCTAAGCTGGTCCTACAACCCCTTGTAGAAAATGCTCTTTACCATGGCATTAAGGAAAAGGAAGGTCAGGGACATATTAAACTTTCTGTCCAGAAACAGGATTCAGGACTGGTCATCCGTATTGAGGATGATGGCGTTGGCTTCCAAGCTGCTGGCGATAGTAGTCAAAGTAACCTCAAACGTGGGGGAGTTGGTCTGCAAAATGTTGATCAGCGACTCAAACTTCATTTTGGAGACAATTACCAGATGAAGATTGATTCTAGGCCCCAAAAAGGGACGAAAGTGGAAATATACATAAATGGAATAGAAACTAGCTAACTCCCAGTCAATTCTGGGAGTTTTATGCGTAATTGGGCAAGCTTTCTAGGTTGTCTATCTTGCTAAAAACAAGAAAAAACGGTATGATAGAAGAGTGACAAAAGAGGTGACAGAGATGAACGAGACACAGATTCAAAGAGAAACACGTCAGATAGTAGAAGATGTTTTAGAGAAGGCCAATTTGAAACAGGGGGCCCTTTTTGTTTTAGGTCTATCTTCTAGTGAGGTGCTAGGTGGTCAGATTGGGAAAGAATCCAGTCAAGAGATTGGTGAGCTGATAGTGGAGACTATCTTGGGTATTCTAGGTAGTAGAGGTATCCATTTAGCCGTTCAAGGTTGTGAACATGTCAATCGAGCTCTCGTTGTTGAACGTCAGGTGGCAGAGCAGTTTGGTCTGGAAATCGTTAGTGTCCTTCCTACCCTTCATGCAGGAGGTTCAGGTCAGTTGGCAGCCTTCAAGTTTATGCAAGATCCAGTTGAGGTTGAATTTATCAAGGCACATGCTGGATTGGATATCGGAGACACTGCAATTGGCATGCATGTTAAGCATGTTCAGGTTCCGATTCGCCCTCTTTTGAGAGAGATTGGTCATGCCCACGTAACGGCGTTGGCTAGTCGTCCAAAGTTAATTGGAGGTGCGCGTGCGCATTATCCACAAGATTCTATTAGAAAGTCGTGAGAATGAATAAAGGAGATGAAAGTGTTTAAAAAAGACCGTTTTTCAATTCGTAAGATTAAGGGAGTTGTAGGTTCTGTATTTCTCGGAAGCCTTTTGATGGCTCCTTCTGTAGTGGACGCAGCCACCTATCACTATGTAGATAAAGAGGTTATTTCACAAGAAGCTAAGGATTTAATCCAGACAGGAAAGCCTGATGGGAATGAAGTTGTATATGGTTTGGTGTATCAAAAAGACCAGCTGCCACAAACAGGGACAGAAGCATCTGTTTTGACAGCTTTTGGTTTGCTGACTGTTGGGAGCTTACTTTTAATCTACAAGAGAAAGAAAATTGCCAGCGTCTTTCTAGTTGGAACTATGGGATTGGTAGTCCTTCCTAGTGCAGGAGCTGTAGACCCAGTTGCGACCCTAGCACCGGCTAGTCGAGAGGGTGTTGTTGAAATGGAGGGCTATCGCTATGTTGGTTATCTATCAGGTGACATCCTCAAAACGCTTGGCTTGGACACTGTTTTAGAAGAAGCCTCAGCTAAACCTGGAGAGGTGACTGTAGTCGAAGTTGAGAATCCCCAAGTAACAATAAATCAGGAGCAAGCTAAGCCAGAAAACCAAGCAGTAGAGACAGAGGAAGCTCCAAAAGAAGAAGCACCTAAAACAGAAGAAAGTCCAAAGGAAGAACCAAAATCGGAGGTAAAACCTACTGACGACACCCTTCCTAAAGTAGAAGAGGGGAAAGAAGATTCAGTAGAACCAGCTCCAGTTGAAGAAGTAAGTGGAGCAGTTGATTCAAAAATAGATGAACAAGCACCAGTCAAGCCAGAAAGTCAACCATCAGATAAACCAGCTGAGGAGCCAAAAGTTGAACCACCAGTAGAACAACCCGTGCAACCTACACAAGCTGAGCAACCAAGGATACCGAAAGATTCATCACAAGAAGAAGATCCTAAAGAGGATAAGGTATCGGAAGAGACACCGAAACAAGAAGATGCACAGCCAGAAGTAGTAGAAACAAAAGATGAGGCTGCTAATCAACCTATTGAACAACCAAAAGTTGAAACGCCTGCTGTAGAAAAACAAACGAGACCAGCTGAGGAACCAAAAGTTGAACAAGCAGGTGAACCAGTCGCGCCAAGTGAAGGCGAAAAGGCACCAGTCTCTCCAGAAAAGCAACCAGAAGCTCCTGAAGAAGAGAAGACTGCGGAAGAGACACCGAAACCAGTAGAAGTCTCTCCAGAGACCAAGGATGAAGAAACTGTAGAACCAAAAGAGGAGACCAAAACAGCTAAGGGGACGCAAGAAGAAGGCAAAGAAGGTCAAGCACCAGTACAAGAAGTAAATCCAGAATATAAAGTAACAACAGGTACAGTTGAGAAGTCTACCGAAAGTGAATTAGATTTCACAACAGAAGTAGTTCCGGATGACACAAAATATGTAGATGAAGAAGTTGTTGAACGTCAAGGGTCTAAAGGAGTTCAAGTTACGAAAACAACTTACGAAACAGTGGAAGGTGTAGAGACAGATAAAGTTCTTTCTACAACTACAGAAGTAAAAACGCCTGCCGTTTCTAAAGTCGTTAAAAAAGGAACAAAACCAGTTGAAGGAACAACAATTGAAACAAGAGAAGAAGCCATTCCTTTTGCTACAAAAACAGAAGATGATGACACTTTAAAACGTGGAACAACTAAAGTTGCTCAAGAAGGTGTAGATGGCAAGAAACAAATTACCAAGACATATAAAACGATTCGCGGAGAAAAAACAAACGAAGCTCCAACAGTAGAAGAAAAAGTTATCTTACAACCTCAAGATACAATTATCAAACAAGGAACAAAAGGTTTAGAAAAACCAACATTACAATGGAATACAACAGATAAAGATGAATTGAAGAAGAGCGCTACCGCTAAATACACTTTAAATAAACCAGTTGGAGTTACGATTAAATCGATTAAAGTTGCTTTAAAAAATGAAGCTGGTGAAGTAGTTAAAGAAGTTGACGTGCCGGAAAATGATTTACAAGCAACATTAAAAGACTTGAAATATTATAAAGGCTACACTCTATCTACAAAAATGGTTTATGATCGTGGAGAAGGCGAAGAAACTCAAACATTAGAAGATAAAAAAATTCAATTAGATCTTAAAAAAGTTGAAATCAAAGATATTCGAAGAACTGATTTAATTAAATATGATCAAGAAACAGAAACGAATGAATCTAGATTAAAATCAATCCCAGAGGATAAGAGTAAATACTACTTAAAAGTCACTTCACATGATCAAAAATCAACATTATTAGCAGTGAAAAATATTGAAGAAGTAACCGTTGATGGAAAACAAATGTATAAAGTAACTGCAACAGCAGATAATTTAGTTGGGCGTCAAAAAGATCAAACATTTGAATCTGAATATACTCATTACATTGAAAAATCAGTTGCAGCTAACGGAAATGTTTATTATGATTTTGAAGATTTAGTTTCAGCAATGCAAAAAAATCCAGCAGGAGAATACCGATTAGGTCAAAGTATGAGTGCTAGAAATGCATCTGCGAATGGAAAATCGTATATCACGAGTGAATTTACAGGAAAATTATTAAGTGAAGACGGAAAACGTTATGCTATTACAGAGTTAGAACGACCTTTATTCAATGTTATTAAGAATGCTACTATAAAAAATATTAATTTTGAAGATGTCGATATCGATCGTAAAAATGATGATGGTGTTGCTACAATAGCAAATACAATGAATGGCACTTCTGTCATTGAAGATGTTAAAATTACAGGTTCTGTTATTGGACGTAATAATGTAGCGGGTGTTGTTAATAATATGAACGATGGAACTCGCATTGAAAATGTTGCATTCATCGGAAAATTACATGCAAATGGTTCTATGTTAGGTGGTATTGCTGATAAAAATTATCGAGGCATTGTAACGAGAACTTATGTAGATGCAATATTAACAGGTAATAACGTACGAGCAAGCTCATTAATTCCATATGTTGAATACGGAATGGTAGGCGATTATTTAACTGGAACTAAAGGAAACTTGACCAAATCTGTTGCCAAAGGAATGATTAATGTAGTTACGCCAGTACAAACTGGAGCGTTTGCAAGTAAGACATGGCCTTTTGGTACAGTAAAAGATAATGTTAGTTATGTAAAAGTGAAAAATGCAGAAATGTTATTTGGTTCAAATGATATTGATGATGATTATGCACATCCACAAATTGATAAATTATACAGTGTAGCTGGATATAGTGAAGGTAAAAAGTCATACACTAAATATCCTAATAAACAAATTGAATTGACAAAAGAGGAAGCTGATGAAAAAGTAGCTAGCTATAATATTACAGCTAATACTTTTGAAAGCGAAAAATCACTAGTGGCTACATTAAACGCAACAGTGTCTCAAAATTCTGCTTATGATCAAATCCAAGATTATAACGATGAATATAAATTAGCATATAAGAATTTTGAAAAATTACAACCATTCTATAATAAAGAATATATTGTACATCAAGCTAATAAATTGGATAAATCACATAACTTAAATACGAAAGAAGTTCTTTCTGTAACACCAATGCATGATACAAAATTCGTTACAAATTTAGAAGAAGTGAATAAAATTATGATTCACTATGCGGATGGAACAAAAGAATACTTAAATCTATCTGGCAGTACAGAAGGATTAAGTAATGTTAAAGAATACACTGTAACAGATTTAGGAGTTAAATATACATTAAATATTGTTCAAAAAAATTATGATGGTTTAGTGAATGGAATTGTTTCAAAATTAAGTCCGATTGAATTACAATCAGATGTTATTTATAAACACTTTAACCGACCGGGAGCAGGAAGATTTGATGCGGTGAAAAATCTTTACTTAGAAGAAAGCTTTGATTATGTGAAGAATAACTTAACAGAACTAGTGACTAACTTAGTTCAAAACGAAAATCATCAATTAAATGATTCACTAGTAGCACAACAAATGATTTTAGATAAAGTTGAAAAGAATAAAGCGGCTTTAATTCTTGGATTAACGTATCTAAATCGTTATTACGGAGTAAAATTTGGAGAGGTAAATATTAAAGAATTAATGTTATTCAAACCAGATTTCTATGGTAAAAACGTAAGTGTATTGGATCGATTGATTGAGATTGGTTCAAAAGAGAATAACCTCAAAGGTAACCGTACGCAAGATGCATTCCGTGAAGTCTTAGCGAAGGATACATTGTCTGGTAATTTACATCAATTCTTAGATTATAATCGTAAATTATTTACAAATATTGATAATATGAATGATTGGTTTATTGATGCAACGAGAGATCATGTATATGTTTCGGAACCAGAGACAACAACGGAAGATTTTAAAGATAAGAAACATCGTGCTTACGATGGATTGAATAATGGTACCCATGCTAAGATGATTTTACCGCTTCTAAACGTAAAGAATGCGCATATGTTCTTAATTTCAACTTATAATACATTAGCCTTTAGTTCATTTGAGAAATATGGCAAGATGACGGAAGAAGAAAGAAATGCATTTAAACCGGAAATTGATAAGGTGGCTACAGCTCAACAAGCGTACTTAGATTTCTGGTCTCGATTAGCGTTACCAAATGTTCGAGAACGTCTGTTGAAGAGTAAAAATATAGTACCAACTCCGGTCTGGGATAATCAATTATATCCAGGTGTATCTGCAAATCGTCTAGGGTATTCAAATCAAGGAACAGCAATTGCACCGATTCGGGAAGTGTTCGGACCGACAGGAACATATCATAATACTGATACACGTATGGGGGCAATGGCCTCTATCTATGATGATCCGAATAGACCTGAAGCATCAGTATTCTTTATGCTTACCAATATGATTAGTCCGTTTGGGATTTCAGCTTTTACGCATGAAACGACACACGTTAACGACCGTATGGCTTACTTAGGTGGATGGAGACATCGTCCGGGAACTAATGTTGAAGCGTTTGCGCAAGGAATGTTACAATCGCCTTCTGAAATTGGGCACCAAGGAGAATATGGAGCGTTAGGATTGAATATGGCTTACGTTCGTCCAAACAATGGAAATCAATGGTATAATCCTGACCCTGAAAAATTACAAACTCGTGAACAAATTGATCGCTACATGAAGAACTACAATGATGCTCTTATGATGTTAGACCATCTTGAGGCTGATGCGGTTATCCCTAAAGTACAAGACAATATTAGCCGTTGGTTCAAGAAAATGGATAGACAATATCGTAATGGAAATTCTGGTAATCAGTTCGATAGAGTTCGTGAATTGAATGAAGATGAGAAGAATAACTTAGTTCTTAATACTATTGATGATTTAGTTACTAATAATTTGATAACAAAACATGGTGCTCCTAGCGATAGAATTTACAATCCTGAAGACTTTGACTCTGCTTATGTCAATATAAATATGATGACTGGTATTTATGGTGGAAATACAAGTACAGGTGCACCGGGTGCAGCATCCTTTAAACACAATACATTCCGTATGTGGGGTTACTTCGGATACGAAAATGGATTTGTTGGATATGCTTCTAGTAAGTATCAAGATGCAGCTAATAAAGAAAATAATAAGATGTTAGGTGATGACTTCATTATCAAGAAAGTATCTAATAATAGATTTAGTACTCTTGAAGAATGGAAAAAAGCTTATTATCAAGAAGTGAAAGCAAAAGCTGACAAAGGATTTACTGCAATTGAAATTGATGGTAAACAAATTACTAATTATGCTGAGCTAAAAGCCTTATTTGATAAGGCGGTTGAGGCTGATCTAGCAGGTGGAGGAACAGCTAAAACTGTAGAACTTAAATCAAAAGTCTTTAAAGCACTTCTTAAAAACACAAACGGTTTCTCTGGTGATCTATTTACTGCACCACAAGCATAGGGATGAATAAAGTCGTAAAAAGGTAGATTAAGTTTTTCTTGATCTGCCTTTTTATGCTATACTTAAGGTATGCATAGAAAAACAGTGATTGATTTTAGGGCTTTGGGGGAGAGATACACCTTTACCCAGCCTATCAAAGAGTTAAAAACGAGAGATTTAACAGAAGTAACAGCCTTGCTGGCACAAGTGGAAAGCTACCAAGAGCAGGGCTACTATGTGGTGGGCTATGTCAGCTACGAGGCTGCACCTGCTTTTGAGGAGAAATTAGCAGTTCACAAGGCTCCTCTACTGGGTGAGTACCTGCTTTACTTTACTGTTCATGATAGCGTAGAAACATCCCCTATTCCTCTGATTTATGACGAGGTTGATTTGCCCTCAAATTGGCAGGAAGTAACGTCTGCAGAGGACTATGAAAAGGCTATTTCACAGATACATCATCATTTGCGGCAGGGAGATACCTATCAGGTCAACTACACCGTCCAACTCAAGCAGGAGTTGTCTGCCAATCCTTTTGCCATCTACAATCGTATGGTGGTAGAGCAGGAGGCGGGCTACAATGCCTATGTTGAACATGATGAGATGGCAGTGATTTCTATGAGTCCAGAACTCTTTTTTGAGCAAAATGACCGCGAATTGACAACACGACCAATGAAGGGAACGACTAAGCGTGGGGTAACTGACCAAGAAGACCTTGAACAGGCTAGTTGGCTGGAGCAGGATCCCAAAAATCGCTCTGAAAATATGATGATTGTGGACCTCTTGCGCAATGATATGAATCGTATTTCTGAGGTGGGGAGTGAGCACGTGGAGCGTCTCTGCCAAGTGGAGCAGTATTCGACTGTCTGGCAGATGACTTCGACCATCAAGAGTCGGTTGCGAGCAGATGTTAATTTAGTTTCTATTTTTCGTTCTCTCTTTCCTTGCGGTTCCATAACGGGAGCTCCAAAAATTGCGACTATGGAAATCATCAAGGACTTGGAGCCACAACCGCGCGGAGTCTACTGTGGAACGATTGGTCTCCTGCTTCCAAATGGACGACGGATTTTTAATGTCGCCATTCGGACGATTCAACTCTACAAAGGGCAAGCTATCTATGGAGTTGGCGGAGGTATTACATGGGATAGCACATGGGAGTCTGAATACCGCGAGGTTCATCAAAAGGCAGCTGTTCTCTATCGTAAACAAGCTCGTTTCAAACTGATTACTACAGGGAAAATCAGCCAGAAGAACTTGTTGTTTGAAGAACAACATTTGGAAAGACTGAGAAAAGCTAGTCGATATTTTGCTTATCCTTTTGATCCAGAAATTTTGAGACAAAAGATTGAAGCAGAGTGTCAGACTTGTGCTGCTAATCAAGATTACCGCTTACGTATTTCTCTCGACAAGTCTGGAGATATAGAAGTCAATCGTCAAGTATTAACACCTCTTAGTCCAAGTTTTTGTCAGGCCAAACTTTGCCTTCAGGAAGCCAATTTGCAACAAGCATTTACCTATTTTAAAACAAGCCACCGACCGCATTTGAGCCTAGGGAAACAAGAGAAAATTTACCACAATAAGTCAGGAGAACTGCTTGAAACCTCTATAGGAAATTTGGTTCTGAAAATCGCTGGAAAACTCTACACACCGCCTATCAGACTTGGTATCTTGCCAGGAATTTACCGTCAGTATTTACTAGAAACAGGACAAGTAGAAGAGAAAGTCTTGACCTTGACAGACTTAGCCCAAGTTGAGGCTATATATGGCTGTAATGCAGTGAGAGCTTTGTATGAACTAAGACTTGAGGAGAATTAGATGAAACTGATATTTTTGCATGGGTTAGGGCAGTCCGCAGAGAGTTGGAAAGAAGTTCGGAATCAATTGAAGGATAAGCCCACAGAGACTCTTGAATTGCTGAAATAAGTTTGATAAAATAATATTGAAATCGATAACATTCCTATAGGAGTATAGGAGAAAGTGATGAACAAACGTCTATTTTTTAAAATGAGTTTGGCGACGTTGTCAGTCTTAGCCTTGTTTTCACAACCTGTGTTAGCAGAAGAAAACATTCATTTTTCTAGTTGTAAAGAAGCTTGGGCGAATGGATACGCAGATATTCACGAGGGAGAACCTGGTTATTCTGCCAAGTTAGACCGCGATCATGATGGTGTGGCTTGCGAATTGAAAAATGCTCCTAAGGGTGCTTTTAAAGCAAAACAAGCGGCTACAACTCAAACTGATACAACTTCATCAACAACAAGTGGCTGGGTTAAGCAGGATGGTACTTGGTATTACTTTGATGGAAATGGCAATCCAGTGAAAAATGCATGGCAGGGAAGCTATTACCTGAAAGAAGATGGTCAAATGGCACAGAGCGAATGGATTTATGATTCTTCCTATCAAGCTTGGTATTATTTGAAATCAGATGGATCTTATGCAAAGAATGCATGGCAAGGAGCTTAGTACCTTAAGTCAAACGGTAAAATGGCACAAGGTGAGTGGGTTTATGACTCTTCTTATCAAGCCTGGTATTACTTGACATCAGATGGTTCATACGCTCGCAATGCATGGCAAGGAAATTACTATTTGAAATCAGATGGTAAAATGGCTAAGAATGAGCGAGTTGATGGAGGCCGTTACTATGTAGATGCTTCAGGTCTCTGGAAACCATAAGTCAGAATAAAATACAGATAGTTAATGCAAACCTTTGCATAAGTAAATGAATTTTGATATACTAGTACTGTAAGCATTTTCAATTATTATACAATGAAAAAGGAGAATATGATGAGTCAAAAGATTATTGGGATTGACCTTGGTGGAACTTCTATCAAATTTGCAATCTTGACAACAGCAGGAGAAATCCAAGAAAAATGGTCTATCAAAACTAACATTTTGGATGAGGGAAGTCATATCGTAGATGATATGATTGAGTCTATTCAACACCGTTTGGACTTGCTTGGATTGGCAGCAGCGGACTTCCAAGGAATTGGGATGGGATCACCAGGTGTGGTTGACCGCGAAAAAGGAACTGTTATTGGTGCCTACAACTTGAACTGGAAAACCCTTCAACCAATTAAAGAAAAAATTGAAAAAGCCTTGGGTATTCCATTCTTCATTGATAATGATGCCAACGTGGCAGCTCTTGGTGAGCGCTGGATGGGGGCTGGTGATAACCAACCAGATGTTGTCTTTATGACACTCGGTACAGGTGTTGGTGGTGGTATTGTCGCAGAAGGCAAATTGCTTCACGGTGTGGCTGGTGCAGCAGGTGAGCTTGGCCATATCACTGTTGACTTTGACCAGCCAATTGCATGTACTTGCGGTAAGAAAGGTTGCCTTGAGACAGTTGCTTCAGCAACAGGGATTGTCAATTTGACTCGTCGCTATGCGGATGAATACGAAGGCGATGCAGCCTTGAAACGCTTGATTGATAATGGAGAAGAAGTAACTGCTAAGACTGTCTTTGATCTCGCAAAAGAAGGAGACGACCTTGCCTTGATCGTTTACCGTAACTTCTCACGTTACTTGGGAATCGCTTGTGCTAACATCGGTTCAATTTTGAACCCATCAACAATCGTCATTGGTGGTGGTGTATCAGCTGCAGGAGAATTCCTTCTACAAGGTGTTCAAAAAGTCTACGATGAAAATAGCTTCCCACAAGTCCGCACATCCACTAAATTAGCTCTTGCAACTCTAGGAAATGACGCTGGGGTTATCGGAGCAGCATCACTTGTATTGCAATAAAATAAAAAAGGAGAAAATTGCTTTCCAGAAGCGAGTGATTTTCCTCCTTTCTTTTTTTATGCTATACTAGTTAGGAAATAAATGAGGTGAGAGTAAATGACAAAAGCAGATACGATTTTTAAAGAGAATATTGAACGAATCCTCAAAGACGGTGTCTTTTCAGAGCAAGCACGTCCTAAGTATAAGGATGGAACCGTGGCTAACTCTAAGTACGTAACGGGTGCCTTTGCAGAGTATGACTTGGCAAAAGGAGAATTCCCCATTACAACCTTGCGTCCCATTGCTATCAAATCAGCTATCAAAGAAGTGCTCTGGATCTACCAAGACCAGTCTAATAGCCTAGAAGTACTCAATGACAAGTACAATGTTCACTACTGGAATGACTGGGAAGTGGGAGATACGGGAACTATTGGTGAGCGTTACGGGGCGGTCGTTAAGAAACACGACATCATCAATAAGCTTCTCAAACAGTTGGAAGCCAACCCTTGGAACCGCCGCAATATTATTTCTCTCTGGGATTACCAAGCTTTTGAGGAGACAGACGGCCTTCTTCCGTGCGCATTTCAGACTATGTTTGATGTCCGCCGTGTAGATGGAGAAATCTATCTGGATGCGACTTTGACCCAGCGTTCGAATGATATGCTAGTAGCCCACCACATCAACGCTATGCAGTATGTGGCTCTTCAAATGATGATTGCCAAGCATTTTGGCTGGAAGGTTGGGAAGTTCTTCTATTTTATCAACAACCTTCATATCTATGATAATCAATTTGAACAAGCTCAGGAATTGCTCCGTCGTGAGCCGTCAAACTGCCAACCACGCTTGGTTTTAAATGTTCCTGATGGGACTAGTTTCTTTGATATTAAAGCAGAAGATTTTGAGTTGGTGGATTATGACCCTGTCAAGCCACAGTTGAAGTTTGACCTAGCTATTTAATACTCTTCGAAATCTCTTCAAACCACGTCAGCGTCGCTTCATCAACAACCTCAAAGCAGTGCT
>NZ_VMMZ01000009.1:0-78431 GCF_013277475.1 Streptococcus sp. k-628 | reverse complement strand
CAAACTAGGAAGCTAGCCGCAGACTGCTCAAGACACTGTTTTGAGGTTGCAGATAAAGCTGCCGTGGTTTGAAGAGATTTTCGAAGAGTATGAATTTCAAAGTATATATGAACTAGAATCTTTGCTGACTAGAATCTGTACAAAAAGAGAGCTACTGGGCTCTCTCATTCATCATTTCACATATTTAAAAGAAATCTCACTACCACAGAGCCAGTTGTAGACTTGGTCATTGACAAATACATTCATGGCTTCATGGGCATACTCAGGCATGATGCGATAGACCTTGTCGCAAGTCAGGCGGTTGTAAATCGCGAATTGGGTAATAGGGTAGCAAACATCGTCGTCCAAGCCAATAATCATCTTAACTTCACCTTGGATACGATGGGCAAGATTTTTCACATCGATATAGGCAAGGGTCGCCATAATCTCCTCCTCAGTTTCATGGAAGGGGTCGTGAAACTTGAAATAACGAAAAAGTTCGTCGTAAGCCTCGCTAGTATTCCCAATCTCAAGGACTCGTCTAAAGTCTGATAAGAAGGGATAAATGGCAACTGTTTTCTGAATCCGTGGATTGAGGGCTGCCGCAACCAGAGCTAAGGCTCCTCCTTGTGAGGCACCATAGCTAGAAAGGCGCTTCTCATCCACCTGAGGCAGACTGGCAACAATTTCAATCAACTGGTAAATATCCAGATAAACATCCTTATAAAAGAGGTGGTCACGACCTTCCACAGCACCACGGATAATATGCCCCTTAACTGTATTTCCTAGAGGAGAACGCAAACCATCTTGTGAGTAACCTGACTGACCCCGCACATCCATGGAAACAACACCGTAACCAGCTACGGTGAAAGCCAGCATGTCGGCCCAATCCCAACCACGTCCCATATAACCATGGAAATGGAAGATTAGCGGAACCTTCTCCTCACTCTTTGGAAGAACAACGCGTGCATAAATCTTTCCTTCATTGCTTCCTTCAAAGGTTAATTCATAGCACTTGACTTGAGGAATGTGGAAATTTCTTTCCTCCAAGTGGTAGGCTGGAAGAGTTGAAACTTTTTTCACTTCCTCATCCCAGAAAGCATCAAAGTCTTCTGGAACCTCATCCCTGCCCTTATAAGTCTTGATTTCTTCTAACAAAGTTGGATTTTTCATAGCATGCTCCTTTTATTTTGTAATCGCTACCACAACTGTAGCATATCTATGTAATCAATGCAAGAAAGAAGGGTAAATAGAAAGTGAATTTAGATTCTTTACTTTTAGGATGATGGGCTGAAAGTAGTTTTAGAAACGAAAAAAGAGCATTTCGCTCTTTCTTCTCCTATTCAATCTTAGTTTTTTGCTTCTTTCTTTTGGAAAGTGGTTGGGTAATTTACTTTAATCGTTACTGTCATATGAGAGTCCTCGCTTCTTTTTGATGACTCTAGTATAAGGGCCAAACCTGAAAGCTAGCTTAAGTTTTCCTTAGAGAAAGCTTAATCCAGATGTTCTTTCTTCTCCAAATGAAGAGCTATCATGCGCCACTCTGGATCCTCTTGCCAAGCTTCTGTGTAACGAAAAAAGAGCATTTCGCTCTCTCTTCTGTTTATACTAGTTTTTTGCTTCCTTCTTTTGGAAAGTGGTTGGGTAATTTACTTTAATCGTTACTGTCATATGAGAGTCCTCGCTTCTTTTTGATGACTCTAGTATAAGGGCCAAACCTGAAAGCTAGCTTAAGTTTTCCTTAGAGAAAGCTTAATCCAGATGTTCTTTCTTTTCCAGATGAAGGGCAATCATGCGCCACTCTGGATCCTCTTGCCAACCTTCTATCGAACTAATGTAGCTAGCAACTTTTCTGGCTTCTTCTAAAATCGGAAAATCCTCGATAATATCAGCCACTTGGAACTCTGGAAGTCCTGACTGTCTGGTTCCAAAAATCTCTCCTGAACCCCGCATTTTCAAATCTTCCTCCGCAAGGACAAATCCATTGGTCGTTTCTGTCATGATGCGCATGCGGTCTTTCCCAGAATCAGTCTTGGGATTGGCAACGAGAACAGCATAGGACTGCTTGTCCCCCCGACCGACACGACCTCTGAGCTGGTGAAGCTGGCTCAGACCAAAGCGATCGGCATCCATGATAATCATAACAGTCGCATTGGGAACGTTAACCCCAACCTCGATAACCGTTGTCGAAACTAGAATATCCGTTTTTCGCTCTTTGAACTCCTGCATGATCTGGTCTTTTTCGTCACTCTTCATCTTACCATGTAGAAGAGCCACCTCTGCCTTGCCTGCAAAATGAGCCGTCAACTCCTCTGATAAGGCAATGGCATTTTTCAAATCCAGAGCTTCTGATTCTTCAATCAAGGGAGAGATGACATAGGCTTGAGAACCTTTTTGAATTTCCCCCTCTAACCAAATCAAGACCTGAGGTAGTTGCTCATGCTTGATCCAGCGCGTCACAATAGGCTTCCGACCCACAGGCATCTGGTCGATAATGGAAACATCCATATCACCAAAGGCTGTGATAGCCAGCGTCCGTGGAATGGGAGTCGCCGTCATCATGAGTACGTCTGGATTATCCCCTTTTTCCCGTAAAATACGCCTTTGCCCCACACCAAAACGGTGTTGCTCATCGATGATAATCAAACCAAGACGAGCATAATCTACTCCATCCTGAATCAGAGCGTGGGTTCCGATAATCAAATCAGCCTCACCCTTGGCAATGGTCTCCAAGACTTCTCTCTTTTCTGCAGCTTTTAAGGAACCTGTCAAGAGAGCCAGTTTTAGGTCTGGAAAGAGACTCTGTAGACTCTCAAAGTGTTGCTCTGCGAGAATTTCTGTTGGTACCATGAGGGCTGCTTGGTAGCCAGCTGTCACCGCTGCAAACATGGCCAAACCAGCGACTACCGTTTTTCCACTCCCCACATCCCCTTGTAGGAGACGATTCATGTGGTGGTCGGACTTCATATCGGTTAAAATTTCCAGCAAACTTTTTTCTTGAGCTGGGGTCAGGGCAAAAGGAAGACTTGCTTTAACTGCTGTCACTTTTTCCTGAGACCACTCCAGAACCAGACCGCTTCCCTGAACTCTATTTTCAGACTTAAGCGTCTGCAATTGCATTTGGAAATAAAAGAGTTCCTCAAACTTGATACGGCGAAGGGCCTGCTTGTATTCTGCCAAATCCTTAGGAAAATGCATGGCACGAACGGCCTGACAACGGGACATGAGTTTGTATTTGTCCAGTAAAGACTGGGGAAGATTTTCCTCAATCAAGAGGTCCAATCCCTGATCAAAGGCCGTCTTGATAACCTTGACCAGACTGGCCTGACTGATTCCCTGAGCCAAGCGATAGACAGGTTGGAGGTCATCTTCCACCTGAGCCAGGACCTTCATCCCAGTCAAACTAGCCTTGGCACGGTCCCATTTTCCAAAGACAGCAAGAGTTGCTCCCAACTCTATCTTATCTGCTAGATAGGGCTGGTTAAAGAAATTCACCGCAAAAACAACTTCTCCCTGCTTGAGACTAAAGCGTAGACGATTGCGTTTGAAACCATAATACTGGACACTGGCAGGAGTCACGACTTGACCAGACAGAACTGCCTTTTCCCCGTCTTCCAGTTCCAGCACCTGCTTGGTCTTAAAATCTTCGTAACGGAAAGGAAAGTAGAGCAAGAGATCTTGCAAATTTTCAATTCCTAGTTTGGCGTATTTTTCTGCTGACTTTGGTCCCACACCAGGTAAGATATGCAAGGGTTGATGTAGATTCATGCTCCACTCCTTTCTTTTCTAATAATATTCTCTCGGAATGCGGTCGCTGAGGAGACAAACCACCTCATAGTTAATAGTCCCACGGTAGGCAGCTACCTGAGTTGCAGTGATTTCCTTGTCACCGTTGGAGCCAATCAAGGTTACCTTGGTTCCTAGCGGATAAAGCTTAGGCAGACGAATGGTAATCTGGTCCATCGAAACCCGACCGACGATTGGGCAAGCTTGGCCATCTACCAAGACAGAGAAATTCTGCATGTCTCGTGTCCAACCATCCGCATAGCCAATTGGTACCGTCGCGATGACTTGCTCGCTATCTGCCTGATAGGTCGCCCCGTAACCCATGCAAGCCCCAGATGGAACTGTCTTGACATGAACCAGAGCAGACTCCAAGGTCAAGGCTGGTTTCAAGTCATAGGGTAAGTCCAAGACCTCTCCGCTAGGGTTAAGACCATACATGGCATCTCCCATACGAACCGCATTGAAAATAGTCTCTGCATGCCAAAGAGTCGTTGCCGAATTACTTGCGTGAACCAAATCTGGAAGACCTTTCATACTAGCTAAAATAGTTTTAAACCGTTCTAGCTGGATATTAAAGTAGGTATCTGATTCCTCATCAGCAGTAGCAAAGTGGGTAAAAATCCCTTCAACACGAGCACCATGTTGTTGGAGCAAGTCTTGAGCCTGCTCAGCCTCACAAGCCTCTCGAAAGCCAATCCGTCCCATTCCTGAATCAATCTTGAGGTGGACTGTCAATCCAGTTAGGTCTTCTTCCCTATCTAAGAGGGCTTGAACCCACTCCAGCCCAGCCACCGTCAAGGTGATATCGTATTCTTTAGCTAGAGCAACAGCTTCTAGCTCAGAAACTCCTAAAATGAGGATTCGCTTGCTCAGTCCAGCCTGTCTGAGTTCAATGGCTTCATCAATATTGGAAACGCAAAAGCCATCTACATCATCTTGAATCGCCTTAGCAACGGTTACTGCTCCATGACCGTAAGCATTGGCCTTGACCACTGCCCACTTGAGCGTTCCTTGAGGGATATGAGCCCCCATTTGCTGAATATTTTGTCGAATAGCTCCCAGATGAATCAGAGCCTTGGTTGGTCTATGCGGACTAGCTTTCATGATTTTCCTCCAAAATGACACTGGCTGTCACAAACTGATCGGTGTGGCTGATAGACAGCCAAATACTTCCTGAGAATGGTGACTGACTAAAATAAGGCGCCCCGCGTTCATTGTTCAAGACTTCCAAATCCTGAAAACCGAGCTTGCCAATACCCGTTCCCATAGCCTTGGAAAAGGCCTCCTTAGCCGACCAGCGACCTGCCAAATATTCGATTTGCCTGCGCCCTTTAAGACTGTTAAACCGTTCCATTTCCTTGGCTGTCAGCACGCGCTTAGCAAATCCTTCATGTCGTGTAACTGCGCTTTCTATCGAAGCCAATTCTTCGATGTCAATTCCGTGTCCAACTATCATTCTCATCAAAAGGAGTTGAGATTCCCCAACTCCATCCTTTTCACTTATTTTGTCAAGGTAGCATAAATCTCTTCTACCAAAGCCTCTGTATTTTCCCAACCCAAGCAAGGATCCGTAATAGAGCAACCAAAGACCTCTGGTTGATTTTGACGACCATCTGCTAGGTAAGATTCAATCATAAATCCTCGAACCGTCTTTTTAATCTTCTCATTCCAATCACGATTCTGCAAGGTCTGGCGAACAATTCGAATCTGCTCCATATATTGCTTGCCTGAGTTATCATGGTTGGTGTCAATGAGGATAAAAGGATTTTCAAGTCCCATAGTTTCATAGCGTTCAATGGCTTGGAGTAGGTTTTCATAGTAGTAATTCGGCATATAATTGCCATACTCGTTGACTGCTCCACGGAGGATAACATGGGCCAAAGGATTACCTGAAGTCTCAACTTCCTGCCCATGATAAAGGAAGGTTTGCTTGTTTTGAGCAGCATAGATGGCGTTAAACATAACACCCAAATTTCCTGAGGTTGGATTTTTCATCCCTACTGGTGCATCAATCCCAGAAGCCACAAAGCGGTGCTCTTGGTCTTCCACAGAACGAGCTCCAACAGCATGGTAGCTGACCAAGTCATCCACCAAGATTAGATTTGACGGATAAAGCATCTCATCTGCCGTCGTCAAACCAGTCTCTGTAATCACGCGGTAGTGCAACTGGCGCACAGCCTGCAAACCGTTAATCAGGCTTGGAGCCTTAGAAGTATCTGGCTGGTGCACCAAGCCCTTATAGCCGTCTCCGTTAGTACGAGGCTTAGCAGTATACACGCGCATAACCATGAAAATCTTGTCCGCTACCCTCTTTTGCAAGGCGGATAAACGTCGAGCATATTCCAAGACAGCCTCTTCATTGTCAGACGAGCAAGGACCAATCACCAAAAGGATCCGGTCATCTTCTCCTGAAATAATATCTGCCAATTCTCTATCACGGCGCTCCTTTAGTCGCAAGGCTTCCGCAGACAATTGGGTTTCTGCCTTGATTGCTTCAATATCGATTTCTTGACCTTTTTCAATAAATGCCATCTTATTCTCCTAACGTTTTGTAAATTTCTCTGACAAGGGCTTCTGTGTTATCCCAACCCAGGCAAGGGTCTGTGATAGACTTGCCAAATACTTCTGGCTCATTTTGTCGACCATCTTCCAGATAAGACTCAATCATAAAACCACGAACGAACTGCTTGATTTTTTCATTCCAAGCACGGTTAATCAAGGTCTGGCGGACAATTCGGATCTGTTCCATATACTGCTTACCAGAATTGTCATGATTGGTATCAATGATGATAAAGGGATTTTCCAAGCCCATTTTCTCATACTGAGCAATGGTGTCAATTAAATTGTCATAATAGTAGTTGGGAATATTTTTTCCATACTCATTAAGAGCACCACGAAGAATGGCGTGCGAAAGCGGGTTCCCAGTTGTTTCCACTTCTTTTCCTAGGAAAAGGAAACTTTGTTTGTTTTGAGCAGCATAAATCCCATTAAACATGACATTGAGATTTCCAGAGGTTGGATTTTTAAAGCCAGTCGCGAAATCTGCTCCACTGGCCACAAAGCGGTGTTGCTGGTCTTCAACTGAACGGGCACCAACCGCCATGTAAGAAATCAAATCATCTACAAGAGGAAGATTTTCAGGATAAAGCATTTCATCAGCTGTTGTCATACCAGTTTCCGTGATAACACGATAGTGAAGATGGCGCACAGCTTTGATTCCGTTGATGAGGCTTGGTGCTTCTGTCGCATTAGGTTGGTGAATCAAGCCCTTGTAACCATCTCCGTTGGTACGGGGTTTGGCAGTATAAACACGCATAACCATAAAGATACGGTCTGCCACTTCTTCTTGTAAGACTGCCAAACGCTTAGCGTACTCAAGAACAGCTTCTTCATTGTCAGATGAGCATGGCCCGATTACCAAGAGAATTCGTTGGTCTTCTCCACGTATAATGGCTTCTAGCTCTTGATCACGCTGTGATTTTCTCTCCAAAGCCCGACCTTCTAATTTTGACAAGGCACGAACTTCTTCAATATTGATTTTAGGACTTTTTGCTGTAAATACCATAACTCATCTCCTTATAAAGCAAACGGATACCAAGTAAAAATTTACTTTTCACAAGGTATCCGCCTCTAAACTATCTCATTTTATTGTCTTTTACCGTGACAGTTTTTAAACTTCTTACCAGAACCACATGGGCAAAGTTCATTGCGTCCAATCTGGCTCAAATCCAAATCTTCTGGCATACTTGCTTGGTGGGCAGCGATATTGCGAGTCGCTGTTGTACTGATATGGCGTTCTGCCTGTGGTCTTTCTTGTTCATGAATTTGTGCTTTCATCATCAAGCGTGTCACATCAAACTCAATCGAACCAATCATATCATTGAACATACGGAAACCTTCTGCCTGATACTCAACAACAGGGTTGTTCTGAGCATAGCCACGAAGTCCAACCGCATTACGCAATTGATCAAGGGCATCGATATGATCTGTCCACTTGTTATCTACCACTCGTAGAATCAAGACTTTTTGGAATTCTTTAACCGCTTCTTCATCACGTAGTTTTGAAACCTGACTATC
The DNA here is from genome assembly GCF_013277475.1 of Streptococcus sp. k-628. Classification (NCBI taxonomy): domain Bacteria; kingdom Bacillati; phylum Bacillota; class Bacilli; order Lactobacillales; family Streptococcaceae; genus Streptococcus; species Streptococcus sp. k-628. The sequence goes on along the minus strand of NZ_VMMZ01000009.1, from coordinate 70,589 downwards.
GTAAACTTGCAAGGCACGTTGGAAGAGTTCTTCCTTAATGGCCTTATCAGACAAGCCTGACAAGTCTTCCATCGTAATAGAATCTTCTGGAAGCAAGTTGTACTTAGCAAAGTTCAAAATCGCTTCTAGTTTTTCATCTTGTTTGGCACGCGCATGACCATCAACGACACGTTCAATCGTGCGTTTAATCATAGACTGAATTTCAGGTGCCAAGTCACGGTCTGCAGTAATGACATCGTAACGTTGAGCGTAGATAATCTCACGTTGTTCACGCATGACATCATCGTATTGAAGGACTTGTTTACGAGTATCATAGTTATTTCCTTCGACACGTTTCTGAGCTGCTTCAACCTGACGCGTCAACATACGAGACTCAATGGCCTCTTCAGACATGTTGAGACGTTCAAAGATTCCCTTCAAGCGTTCAGAACCAAAACGTTTCATCAAGTCATCTTCAAGAGATAGGTAGAATTGTGACTCACCTGGGTCTCCTTGACGACCTGAACGTCCACGAAGCTGGTTATCGATACGACGGCTTTCATGGCGTTCTGTACCAATCACACAAAGTCCTCCAAGTTCACGAACTCCTTCACCAAGCTTGATGTCGGTACCACGACCGGCCATGTTGGTTGCGATGGTAACGGCACCACGTTGACCAGCATTCATGATGATTTGGGCTTCTCTATAATGGTTTTTGGCATTCAAGACTTCGTGAGGAACACCAGCTGCGACCAATTTCTTAGAAATGTAGTCACTTGTTTCAACCGCTACTGTACCAACCAAGACAGGCTGACCTTTTTGGTAACGAGCCTTAACGTCTTCGACAACCGCTTTAAACTTAGCCTCGATACTTGCATAAAGAAGGTCTGAGTGGTCAATACGTTGAACAGGACGGTTTGTTGGGATTGGAATAACACGAATGTTGTAGATTTCACGGAATTCTTCTTCCTCAGTCTTACCTGTACCTGTCATACCAGACAATTTCTTGTACATACGGAAAAGATTTTGGTAAGTGATTGAGGCAGATGTCTTGGTTTCATCCTGAATTGGCACACCTTCTTTAGCTTCAATAGCTTGGTGCAAGCCATCAGAATAACGACGACCTTCCATGGTACGACCTGTAAATTGGTCAACGATCAAGATTTCTTGCTCTTCGCTGACCACATAGTCAATATCGAGAAGCATGATGTAGTTGGCACGAAGGGCGTTATCGACAAAGTGAGTCAGAGCTACGTTTTCAATGTCATAAAGGTTTTCAAGCTTGAAGTAACTTTCAGCCTTGTCAATCCCTGAATCAGACAAACCAATAGTCTTAGACTGCACATCGATGATGTAGTCGTCTTTGTCCAAAGATTTTACATAGTGGTCTGCCATGTGGTAGAGCTGACTGGTTTCAACTGCGTTAGCACCTGATACGATTAAAGGTGTACGAGCCTCGTCAATCAAGATAGAGTCAACCTCATCGACCAAGGCATAGTTGAGCGGGCGTTGTACCATGTTTTCAGCACGAACGACCATGTTATCACGAAGATAGTCAAATCCGATTTCTGAGTTGGTTGAGTAGGTAATATCACACTCATAGGCTTCTTTTTTCTCCATTGGAGATTTGGCAGCCAAGTTGATTCCTACTGACAAGCCAAGCCAAGAGTACAATTCACCCATCTCAGTCGCGTCACGTTCTGACAGGTATTCGTTAACTGTAACTACGTGAACCCCTTTACCTGAAAGGGCATTGAGGTATACCGGCATAGTCGCAGTCAAGGTTTTCCCTTCCCCTGTACGCATCTCTGGCACGTCACCATGGTGAAGAACGATTCCCCCCATGACCTGAACCTTATATGGGAAGAGACCTAGGACACGTTTGGCACCCTCACGGACAACCGCAAATGCTTCATAAAGCAATGAATCCAGTGATTCTCCATTTTGATAACGTTCTTTAAATTCAACTGTTTTTGCTTTTAGTTGGTCGTCAGTCAAAGCAGCCATTTGGTCTTCGTATTTGAAAACCTTGTCAGCCATCTTTTCCAGACGACGGATTTCTCCTTTATCATTTTCGATAATTGTTTTTAAAATATTAGCCATGTTTTTCCTTACTTTAAATTCCGAATATTTTAGAATGTTCTTTTAATTTTAGCACAATTACTGATTATTTTCAAGGAAGAATCCCCATTTTGAAAAGGAAAAAGAGGCTAGTTTCCAAGCTAACCTCTCTGACTTTTATGATGCTTTAATTGCCAACAAAAATCGGCAAAATCGCAAATAGGATAAATAGATTTATCCAAAGAGAAAAACAGCAGATCAATCCAAAAACAAAGAGACTGACTTTCTTGGACAGCAAGGCCATCAAAATAGACAGAATACCAAAAACTAGCAAGACTTTCTGTATGATTAAGAGATTGATAGATATTCCCAGAACTGGTTTATCCCAAGGAACAAAGAAGAAAGCAATCCAGATCAACAGAACTAAACCAATATAGACCTTAGAATAGCGTGTAATAAATGATTTTAGATGTGCCATAAGCTACCTCCTAAGCTTGTATATCTTTTGAATACTATATATGCCCATTTTCGACAACTAATACATCTGTACAAAGGTCTGAAATATCTTCCGATATGTGCGACGTCAGGATAACCAGACCATTTTCTTTTTTCAGGTAAGATAAAATGACCTGTTTGGTTAACCTCACACTCTTCTCATCTAAAGCATTCATAGGTTCATCGAGAAAGAGTATAGATGGTTCGGCAATAAAGGCTTGAATCAAAGCCATTTTTTGTTTCGTTCCTAAGGATAAATGACGGTATTCAATGTCTTCAAATTCCCGTAAATCATAGTATTGAATCCAATCGGCAATTCTTTTTTCCGTAACTTTAGATGAAAAATACCTTAACAGTTCCAAATTTTCTCTAAGGGATAAATGAGATAAAAACTCGACTTTTTCAATTAAAACCCCTGCATCCTGAATATAATGATTTTTTACCCCGTAAACTTTCCCATCTTGAAGAACTTTTCCTTTGTCAAGCTTAATATAACCAGCAAGTACCTTTAAAAGAACCGTCTTGCCAGATCCATTATCACCTTTAAGACCATAAATATTTCCTGATTGAAAGACCAGATTCAACTCATTTAAAATAGGTCTTTTCCCATAAATTTTCTGTCCATTTATAATTTCAAGTCTCATCGTTTATCCTTTCTTAAATTTCTCTTCCAAGCGACTAACAATCAACATAACTAATAAACTTAAGAGTACTAAATACACTGTTACAATATGATCCATCATCCATTCTTGTCCCACAAATGCTAAAAAATAGAGAAAAAAGGAAAAACCAGCGCCCGCACTAATAAGTGCTATCAGATAAGACAGTAGTAAGTACAAGATCATTAACTGAGCAAGTAAAAAGAAAAGTGCGACTGTTTTGAAATGAATTCCTAGAGGAAGTAAACCAAGAAACCAGACAAATAAATCTTGAATAAAAAATTTAGAGATGACAACCAATCGTTTCCTTGTATAATCGAAAAAGGAGCTTGATTGATAGCGAATTAAGTGATGGTAATGGTCTGCCAAATCACTTTCAAGTAAAATGACAGAGAGCCATCCTACCATGAAAAGCGAAAGATTTAACAAGAGTTTGGGGATTTCTAAATTCGCTTCAGAATAGTCATTATAGGAAAAGATTGAAATCAATTCCCTCTTGAAAAAGAGAAAAACATCCTGCTTTTGAACCGCTATTGACAATAGATAGTTAATCAAAATCATCATCAGAACTATACGAAGTAGTAAAACGATCTTTCTCTTTAGCCAAGTATTGTTAAAGTTCTTAAACATTATCTTCATATTTTTTAAGTACCATATAGGGGACAATATAAAGGATATAAGGAGTAAAGAGTCTCATCAAACTGACATCCCCATAGCTAGCTTGCATCAAACTCGTCATAGGAACCATATAGTATGGCAAGATACTATAGAGCATCATAGAACCAAGCCAAAGAAACATCAAATAGGCGATTGCCGAACGAGTCACATTCCCTAAATAATCAACTATTTTTAAAAAATAGACCGAATTGATGAAGATACCGATTAGAAGGACACACATAAAAAACAAATAACTTTTTATTTCTCCATCTAGAAGCCTTTGTAAACTACTTCCATCAGAAAATAGAGAATTCCATTCCAAAGGCGAAAAAGTCCCAAAGAAATAGGTTATGATTGCAATTATCAGCACAGTCACTAAATATATCACACAAGGGATACTTGCAACTTGAAAAGTCAACTTTCTTTTTAACCCTTGATAACTCACTTCTCTTCCAATACTCAATCGTAAAACTTTATTTTTCAGCTCAATATATTGAAAACCTAGCAAAACAATGATGATTGGAATAATAAATGATTGATAAAAACCTAGATTGAACTGGAGAATACGAAAATCTAATGCTGATTTTAATAAGTCATTTTTAATTGCTTGTCCATCGAATTTAGCTAGATCGGGCGCATGAATATCAAAAAAGAAATAAGTCATCAAAACATCACGATAAACCAAAGCAAGAAAAAGCAAAGTAAGCAAGACATAAACAAATTTATGCCTTGCCAAAGTTAAGAGAGGAATCTTCATAAGCCACCTCCTATAAATAAAAACCGATATAAATCAATGTCTCGCCGCTTTAGACTTCCCTAGTTCTCGTCTCAAGCGAAGCATTTTTTTGAAACAGAAATAAGTTAACCTATTCAGACCAATGGCTAGCAGAATAAAAAGAAACCAAATGCCCCATAACTTGATATCTGTCAAATTTCTCAAGACGATATTGAAAAACAGAACTGAAACAACTGCCCAAGCAAGGCTAAAAAGAGCATAGAGGGGAATGTAAAACCAGTAAAAATAGTAAAAAATTGGGAAAAATTTACTTTCTCTATTATCCTTTTCAATCCAGCTGAAAAAGTAAAACCAGGGAAATAAGATTATAAATTTAAACAAATGTTTCATCGACACCTCCTTTTTGATAGCGTTTTCTATTATTTTATTATATCAAAAAAATCTGGAAATGTCATTCCAGATTCTACTTTTTTATTTGCGTTTTCTTGCGATGAGATGGATTGGAGTCCCCTCAAAGACAAAGGCCTTGCGGATTTGATTTTCCAAGAAACGCAGGTAAGAAAAGTGCATAAGTTCTTCTTCGTTGACAAAGATGACAAAGGTTGGTGGTTTAGTTGCCACTTGGGTCGCATAGAAGATTTTGAGACGTTTTCCTTTGTCTGTCGGTGTTGGGTTAATGGCAATAGCATCCATAATCACATCATTCAAGACAGCTGATGGAATACGTGTATTTTGACTTTCGCTGATTTGCTTGATCATCTCAGGAAGTTTGTGGAGACGTTGCTTGGTTAAAGCTGATACAAAGATAATCGGTGCGTAAGGCAGGTATTGGAACTGCTCACGAATATCTTCTTCCCAGTTTTTCATAGTATGGTTGTCTTTTTCAAGAGTATCCCACTTGTTGACCACGATAATCATCCCTTTACCAGCTTCATGGGCAAATCCTGCGATACGCTTGTCGTATTCACGGATTCCTTCTTCCGCATTGATGACCATTAAGACCACATCTGAACGGTCAATAGCACGCATGGCACGCATGACAGAGTATTTCTCGGTATTTTCATAAACCTTACCAGACTTACGCATACCAGCTGTATCAATCATGGTAAACTCTTGACCATCTGTATCTGTAAAGTGGGTATCAATGGCGTCACGCGTTGTTCCAGCAACTGGACTGGCAATGACACGGTCTTCTCCCAAGATAGCATTGATCAAGCTTGATTTTCCAACGTTGGGACGACCAATCAAGCTAAACTTAATCACATCTGGATTTTCTTCTTCATATTCATTTGGAAGATTTTCTACGATAGCATCTAGCACATCTCCTGTACCGATACCATGGACAGATGAGATAGGCAGCGGTTCACCCAAACCGAGAGCATAGAAATCATAGATATCATTTCGCATCTCAGGGTTGTCCACCTTGTTAACTGCGAGGATAACTGGTTTGTGGGTCTTATAAAGCTTACGGGCTACGTATTCGTCCGCATCGGTAATTCCTTCCTTACCAGACACGACAAAGACGATAACATCTGCTTCTTCCATGGCAATTTCTGCCTGGTGCTTGATTTGTTCCATGAAAGGAGCATCGACATCATCGATTCCTCCTGTATCAATCATGCTAAAAGAACGATTGAGCCACTCACCCGTTGCATAGATACGGTCACGTGTCACTCCTTCGACATCTTCTACAATGGAGATTCGCTCACCAGCGATCCGATTAAATAGGGTTGATTTCCCAACATTGGGACGTCCTACAATGGCAATAGTTGGTAGGGCCATAATTTCTCACTTTCTACAATAACTTCTTCTGTTCAAGATTTTTTCTAGTTGAGCTTGGTTCGGCTTGACTAAACTGTTCTGCTAGGCGCTGACTCCAGCTTGTGGTCGCACGCGCCCCAGCATAGTCCGCCTGTACACGGTCATAAGCTTCGATTGCATCAACTGTTTGTTCCTGATATTCTTCCTCAAAAACCACCTGATGCAATGGCAAGCGAGGTTTGACTTCATGTTCTTCATTTGGAAGACCCAGTGCCATCCCAAAGACAGGATAGGTGTAGTCAGGCAGGTTAAAAAGCTCTGCCACTTCTTCTGACTTGTATCGGACTAAACCGATAATGACACCACCATAGCCCAAGCTTTCAGCTGCCAGCAGGGCATTTTGACCAGCAAGGGCCGCATCGACCGAACTAATCAAGAGACCTTCCACACCTTGGGGTTGGAATGAGTCTGTATGAAGTCGGGCTCCCTTTTCTGCTCGGTTCAAATCTCCAACAAAGAGAAGAAAAACAGCTGACTGGCGAATGGCTTCTTGAGGTACCAATTCATACAAGGCATCTTTCTTCTCTTGACTTCGTACCACAATCACAGAGTAGGATTGGAAATTCTTCCAAGACGAGGCCATTTGTGCAGATTTCAAAATCTCATTTAAGTCTGCTTGGGGAATCTCTTGCTCTTTAAACCTGCGTACTGAAGTATGACCTTTCATCAGTTTAATCGTTTCTGTCATCGACGATTCACTCCTTCTAAACGAGTCTCCTCGGCCAAATAACGGATGCGTTCCATGACCCGTCTAGCTTCCCAGGTTTCGTCATTTCCATGTTTCCCTTTAGCGAAATGCAGCTCCAATTCTTCAAAGTTGAAGTTGGAGGTGAAAAAGGTCGGTAAATTTTCCTGCATCCGATATTGAAGAATGACTTGCAGGATTTCATCACGTACCCAAGCTGTTGATTGCTCGGCACCAATGTCATCTAAAATCAGGACTTCAGAAAGCTTAATCTCATCCACTAAGGTCTTAACATTACCATCACCGATAGCATTTTTGACATCGATGACAAAGCTAGGATAGTGGAGGAGAGTGGATGAAACACCACGTTTTTCTGATAAATCATGGGCTAGGGCAGCCACCATGAAACTTTTTCCCACACCAAAGTCTCCATATAAGTAAAGACCTTTTCGAATAGCTGGATATTGCTCCACGAAGGCTAATAGCTTTTCAAAAACTGGCAAGCGCCCCAAATCATCCAAGTCTACTTGAGCTAAACTAGCTTTCCTGAGACTGGCTGGCAGATTGATTAACTTGAGACGGTTCTTAATAGCCGCTTCTTTTTCAGCCGCGATTAGTTCAGGAGTTTCTTCATAAGAAACATCCGCATAGCCATGATTCATAACCAAAATCGGCTTGTAGCCTTTGGCAATATAATCCGTATCACCACGAAGAAACTTGTCTCGCTCGGTGATGTACTGATTAAACTTGGAGATACTGCGATTCAATTCCTCTGGGGTCAGGGATTCTTGCTGGATAAAGGCCGCAACATCAGGGTCCTTCATGATTTTCTGGACCAAATCTTGATAATGAAAACGGCTAGGTTGACGTTTGAGTACGTCTCCGACACTTTCCATCTAATCTCCTCCTTTTTCTAATCGAGCTAATAGTTCTTGTTTCTTACGTTCTAGTTCCAGACGAGTTTCCTCGCTGGTTTCATTCTTATAATCTGGATTGCTCCACTTGGGTACATTGGACTTGGTAGGACTTGGTTTACTGCTTTTTTGAGCCTGACTCTTCTGCCCACGTTCACGGATGCGCAAGACTGCCTCTTCTGCCGAATGAATTTTTTGATAGGCATAGTCATTAGCTACCTTCATGGCATATTTCTCATTGATATTTGCCGAATCTACCTTATTAAAGGTCAATAAGAGAATAATATTGATGACTTCGTCCAGCAAACCCAAACCAGCCATCTGTTGCAAGAGGTCTCTTTCTGTTTGGGTAATACTTGCCTTACGAGTTTGCTTGATTTCTGCCAAGAACTGCAAGGCAGTTTTACTTTTTGCTTCCTTGATAATGGTTGCTTCCTTAGGACTAAAGTCAGAGGAAACAGGTTTTTGAGCGATTTTTTCCTGCATGCGTTTGGTTGAAATAACCTGGGAAACAGCTGTTGACTTAGCCAATTGATAAGTTTCAAACCAAGTCCATTTCTTCTCCTCGGCAATGGCAAAGAGGTTTAAGACATCGGACTGCTCATCCGCAAAGCGAAGCCCATCTCGAGCCATAAGCTGACGAAAATGATCCAAGTCAAAATCGTTGGCCACTTTCTTCTTGAGACCAAGGTCTTCTTGACTTCCCAGTTCTGCCAAGTCTGGAAAGACTTGATTGAGTGAGACAGGTATTTCTTCTCCTTCAGCACTCTCAACTTTCAAATCCTCCACAGCGGCATCGCCAATTTTTTTCTCCAAGAGTCTACGATAAACAGGATGTTCCAAGAAATCCTGACTTGAAAGGGGAGCATGGATAGCTAGCTGATAAACATCCCCCTTTTGATAAAGGGTTAAGAGATTAAAAGCAGATAAGATTTTCAATGATTTTATCAGTTTATCCATCCCAAAGTTGAGATGGTTAAGAATGCTTGAAAAGAGGTATTCCTTTCTGCCATTATCCCAAAAACTAATCGTATAAAGATAAAGGCTCAGTGCCTCCTGACCGATAATCGGGAGGTAGCACTGTACCAGAGATGAGGTATCTTGCGACACCCGATTATTCTTTAGATAAGAAAAACGGTCAATTGGCTTCATTTATCTTTCCTTTTTCTTTTTAGAGGACTGGGTGATTTGTTGGAGCAGACTCTCTAACTCACTGACATCCTTAAAACTACGATAGACACTGGCAAAACGTACATAGGTAATCTCGTCCAGTTCAGCCAACTCCTCCATGACGAGTGAACCAATGTCCTCACTTTGAATTTCATTTTCATTTCGACCACGGAGTTTCTGTTCGATACGATTGACTACCATGTTGATTTCATCACTTGACACAGGACGTTTCTGGGCTGAGCGGATAATCCCATTAAAGATTTTATCTCTGGAGAATTGTTCCCGTGTGCCATCTTTTTTAACAACCACTAAGGTTCTTTCTTCTACTCGTTCGTAGGTTGTAAAACGGTGCTGGCATTCATCGCACTCACGTCTTCTACGAATGGTGTTCCCTTCTTCTGCTTGGCGACTATCGATAACACTTGACTTGGTAGCCCCACATTTTGGACAACGCATCCTTTCCCTCCTTATCGTTTTCTTTTCATTATACCATTTTTTAAACGATTCCCAAAACAATTCTTCTTTTTGCTTGACAAGTTTTTTGTTTTGTTGTATTATTTAATTAAGACAAAAAGATAAAAGAAAGGAGACCAAGATGTCCTGGACATTTGACAACAAAAAACCCATCTATTTACAGATTATGGAGAAAATCAAGCTTCAGATTGTTTCCCATACACTGGAAGCCAATCAACAACTTCCAACCGTGAGAGAGCTAGCTAGCGAGGCTGGTGTCAATCCAAACACCATCCAAAGAGCCTTATCAGACCTCGAACGAGAAGGCTTTGTCTACAGCAAGCGCACAACTGGACGATTTGTGACTGAGGATAAAGAGCTAATCGCCCAATCGCGCAAACAATTATCGGAAGAGGAATTGGAACACTTCGTTTCCTCCATGACCCATTTTGGCTATGAAAAAGAAGAACTACCAGGCGTAGTCGGCGATTATATTAAAGGAGTTTAAGCCTATGTCATTACTAGCATTTGAAAATGTATCCAAATCCTATGGAGCAACCCCAGCCCTTGAAAATGTTTCCCTTGACATCCCAGCTGGAAAAATTGTTGGTCTCCTTGGGCCAAACGGCTCAGGAAAAACAACCCTGATTAAACTAATCAATGGCCTCTTGCAACCAGATCAAGGACGTGTCCTCATCAACGATATGGACCCAAGCCCAGCAACCAAGGCCATCGTAGCTTATTTACCAGATACGACCTATCTCAATGAGCAAATGAAGGTCAAAGAGGCCCTAACCTACTTCAAGACCTTCTATAAAGATTTCAATCTTGAACGCGCCCATCATCTACTTGCAGACCTGGGTATTGATGAAAATAGTCGTCTCAAGAAACTATCAAAAGGAAACAAGGAAAAAGTCCAATTGATTTTGGTTATGAGCCGTGATGCTCGTCTCTACGTTTTAGACGAACCCATTGGTGGGGTGGATCCAGCAGCCCGTGATTATATCCTCAATACCATTATCAACAACTACTCCCCAACTTCTACCGTTTTGATTTCTACCCACTTGATTTCTGATATCGAGCCAATCTTGGATGAAATTGTCTTCCTCAAAGACGGTAAAGTCGTCCGTCAAGGCAATGTAGACGATATTCGCTATGAGTCGGGTGAATCCATTGACCAACTCTTCCGTCAGGAATTTAAGGCTTAAGCAAAGGAGATTATTTATGTTTTGGAATTTAATTCGCTACGAATTTAAAAATGTTAACAAGTGGTATTTAGCCCTCTACGCTGCTGTGCTAGTCCTTTCTGCCCTTATCGGGATACAAGCACAGACCTATAACAATCTGCCTGTCAAAGAAAGCCAACCTGTTTTACTTACTTTTCTAGCCCTCGTCTTTGGTGGCTTGATGATTACACTTGGAATTTCAACTCTTTTCTTAATCATTAAACGCTTTAAAGGCAGTGTCTATGACCGACAAGGCTATCTGACTTTGACCCTTCCAGTATCTGAACACCATATCATCACAGCCAAACTAGTCGGTGCCTTTATCTGGTCGATGATTAGCACTGCTATCCTAGTTCTAAGTGCTGTTATTATTGTGACCATAACGGTTCCAGAATGGATCCCTCTTTCTTATGTGATTACATTTGTAGAAACACATCTCCCTCAGATCTTTCTTACAGGTATATCCTTCCTACTAAATACCATTTCCAGCATCCTCTGCATCTACTTGGCTATTTCCATTGGACAGCTTTTCAATGAATACCGTACAGCACTCGCTGTTGCAGCCTACATTGGTATCCAAATCGTCATTGGATTTATTGAACTTTTCTTCAATCTTAGTTCTAATTTCTATGTCAATTCACTTGTAGGACTTAATGACCATTTCTATATGGGAGCAAGTATAAGTATTGTTGAAGAACTCATTTTCATAGCTATCTTTTACCTCGGAACCTACTATATTTTGAGAAACAAGGTTAATTTGCAATAGTTTTAAAATCAAATAAGAAAAACACAGAAAGTCAAATTAATAAAAAATTGATTTTCTGTGTTTTTTAGATTATTGCTAACTAATTTTGGTTTTAGCCAACACCAATAACAATTATTGACTCTAGAATACATAGAATCATGGTTATAATCATCTTTTTATTCATATAAACAACCTCACTTTCTTTTTTATATATGATATAATATTTTGAAAACATACTAAAAAATTCCCATATAAGCAATTGAGGTGACAGAAATGAAAAATTACGGAAAAATTTTTAAACAATTTAGAGAATCACGTGGATTAACATTAAAAGATGTTGCAAAACATGGTCTATCTACATCACATATTTCTAGATTTGAAAGAGAAAATTCTGATCTGACGATTGGTAAATTTATGCAAGCATTAGATGCTATTAATATGCCTGTTGAAGAATTTATGTATGCTGCAAATGACTTTCATCGGGATGAAATAAATGAATTATTAGAGCAAATTCGACTTCTAAGCTCTAAAAGAGATATTTCAGGAATGGAAAAACTACTTATTTCTCAACTTGAAAAGACTACAAAAAGAGAGAAATTCTATACTCTGAATACCATTCTAGTAAAAATTCGCTTACAAGATTTGTCAGAAAAAATCTATTACCATGAATCTGATATTAAATATCTATCTGACTATCTTTTTTCTGTGGAATACTGGGGATGCTATGAATTACTTTTGTTTATGAATACTATAGATGTATTATCTCACCCTACTATGATGTGCTTATCAAGAGAAATGTGTCAACGTTCCGAATTCTACAGAGATTTACCACATTATCGTAGATTGCTTGCCACCATGTTACTAAATGGATATATCACGTGTATAGAAAGAGAGGAATTTTTAGATTCTTTATATTTTAAAAAGCAACTAAAACATTGTTATTTTACAGAAACTGAGATATATGAAAAATTAGTTTTTCACTATGCCGAAAACTTATATACTTTAAAAAAAGACAAAAATAAACGTTCTGTTTTAGAAATGAGAAAGTGCATAGCAACGATGAAGTTAGTCCACAGCGATAGCTTAGCAAAAAAATTTGAAAAACATTTAGCAAAGGTAATAGAAGAACTGAAATAATTTTCTTATATGGGAAAATTTTTAATTATTATTTCAAAAAGAGTATCATTAAATCATCAAATTAAGGAGGTGAAAATATGAGAACAGTGCAAATTATTGACCTTGAAGATCTATTAGATACAGATCAAACTTACTCCGTACCAGGTCATTGTGGTCCAAGCCATTCTTGTGGTGGCGGACGATAGTTTTCTATGAGACGAGTTCTCACTCGTCTCCTTTATTTTATAATGGTGATATTATGCTAAAAAAAATATATACTAATATTGGAGATTATTATTTCGATAGTGAGAAATTCACATTATCTACTTCTTCAGTAGAGGGAACTACCTCCTATAAGCCCCCCTACATCCCCAAAAATGTTTTACAAAAAATTGTTATTAACATATCTAACAGTTGCAATTTATCCTGTTCTTACTGTTATGCGGATGGTGGAAATTACGGCATGGATAATAAAATCATGACTCTAGATACTGCTGATAATATTATTAACGAAGTCAAATTTAGAGGTATAACACAAATTAATAGACTTATCCTATTTGGTGGAGAACCTTTTCTTAATACTCAATTATTCGAATATATTATTAAAGAATTTTCCAAATTTACAACTATACTTAAAATAGAAACCGTGACTAACGGAACAATACTAAATAATAATGTTAAAAAAATAATAGATAATTTCCAACCATATCTAACTATTAGTTTAGATGGTCCAGAATTTATACATGATAAATTAAGAGGTAAAGGTAGTCATCGTAAAACTACTAAATTTATCCACTATTTAAAAACTATAAACTACACTAATTTTGAAATTGCTTCAACATACACTAGACTACATCAATTACATTCTCTAAGTAGAGATGATATTTTCCAATATTTTACAAATATGGATGTACACTTTAACATCAATGACGTATTTAGTAAAAATAAGGTGCTTGTGGTTAAAGAAATGGAAAAAAGCTTAGTAGATAGGAAAAAATTCATTACTGATTCTATAAATAATATTGTTGAAAATAATGAAAAAGCTTTTATAAGTCCCATCCTATATGATGTTTTAATTTCTATGATTTATAAGAGTACTAATCATACATTCTGCGACGATATAGATCCTTCAAATACCATAACTTTTGATGTTGATGGTAGCAAAAAATTGTGTTTTAGATTTTGGGGAACTCATAATAGCTCTAAAGCAGAGCTATTTAATAATAAAGAATACTTCCAACAATGTAAAGATTGTTGGTGTAAAGGTATGTGTCTTGAATGCGTTGCTAATATCATTGATGGTTATTCTTCAGTAATTAACGAAGATGGACAATTTATAGAATGTCATAAGCCTGAATTAATGGAATATTGTATTAAAGAAATCATTTATCTTTCACAAGATCAATCCAAAATATCTAAACTCGTTAATAATTTCAAAAGGTTTATCCGCTATGCTTAAAAATTTCTTTTCCAAGAAACACCTCATACTTTACTTCTTTTCTATTGCCATTACTTGGCTGGAAGCGATTATCACGCCAGCCCTTGTTCAGAATATTGTTGCTAGTTTTACCAATCAAGAACTAGACCTTCTTTGGAAAGTTTTGATTTTAGGAATCCTTGGAAACCTCATCCTCTTACTGGGTTTGGCTGGGAAACGCTATTACTACTCTCGTTTGATTACTGACTTCAAATATGGAATCAAGAGTGCTATTTTCAAGCGATTTTTAAACAATTATGAGATTGATGAAAAGGATATTTTGTCCGACCTAGAAAACGACGTCAAGCAAGTAGAAGAAAGCTATATTGAGCCAACGGTTATCATTATTTCTTCTCTCGGCTTTACCACGGTGTCCATTCTCTATGCCCTGTGGACCAATTTTTACCTGGGCTTAATTTTCATCCTCTTCTACTCCTTTCCTGTCCTCTGCAGTGCTATCGGATCCAAGCGTTTGGACGCACTTTCTGAAAAGCGGTCAACTAGTAACCAGAGCTACTTATCAAGCTTGACAAATTTTATTGGTGGCAGCCAGCAAATTCGCCATTATCAGGGGCAAGACTTCTTTTTTGCTCGCTACCAAAAGCAATTACAAACCAGTCTGGATGCCGAAATCAACTATGAAAAACAACGCACTTTAAACAGTCTTTTTATCAATAGCATCGATGCCTTTTGTTCTGTCACACCTATCGTCATCGGTGGCTTTATGACCTACTATAATTATTTAGATGCGGCTAGTTTTGTGGCCATCTATCTGGTTTCCCATAATATCGGCTATCAATTCCAAGAGTTGGCTTACTTTACCAACACCCGAAAAGCGACTCAAACTCTTCTCAACAAATACCAAAAACTTTTGAGCCAACCTGATTCCATCTCGCCTAGAAGCATAGAAAATATTTTCCCTATCCAGCTTGACACCATCTCCCTAGAAAAAGAGGGGAATATCCTCCTGTCTCCGATTTCCATGCACATCAATCAAGGAGAAAAAATTGCCATTATCGGGGAAAGTGGCTCTGGTAAGACAACCCTCCTTAATATCATTCATGGAGAAGAGACACCAACAAGTGGCCAGATTAGCTTTGCTGGTCAAAACCTGTCACGTCAAGAAATCACAAGTATTAGTTCCTATATCCTTCAAGATAGCCATTACTTTGACACGCTATCTCTGGAAGACAATATTCTTCTAGGACTGGATAAAAAACAAGAGACTTTAAATCATATCCTCAAAAAAACAGGATTAGAACATTTGAAAAATCGACCCCTTAGCAATGACAGTCTATCTGGTGGCGAGAAACAACGACTAGAAATTGCTCGTGCCCTCTATCACGATAGCCAACTCATCTTAGCTGATGAGATTAAGGCCAATCTTGACTTGGAAAATAGTAGAAAGATCAGTGACTTGCTCTTCTCCCTACCTCAAACAGTCATAGAAGTCATTCACCACTACACAGAAGAAGACTTAAAACACTATGACCAAGTCATTCACTTAAACAAAGAAAAGTAATATTCTTCGAAAATCGCTTCAAACTATGTCAGTTTGACCTACAAACCCAATACTTTGCTTTGAGCAACATGCAGCTGACTTCCTAGTTTATTCTTTAATTTTCATTAACCTTTGTGCATTTCCTTGAAATTTTCTGAAAAAAGAGTAAACTGGTATTCAAGAAGTCTATTTCGTGGAGTTTAGGATGAAATTATATGTTCAATTAATGATTCTCTTTGTGATTTCTCTAATCGGAGAGGGAATTTCCAGTTTCTTTCATTTGCCCATCCCGGGCAGTATTATCGGTTTGATTATTCTTTTTCTAGCCCTGCAGTTCAAGTGGCTAAGGACCAGGCACGTCAACATGGTGGGAAACTTCTTGCTGGCCAATATGACCATTCTCTTTTTGCCGCCAGCAGTGGGAATCATGGAGAAGTTTGATGTGATTGCTCCCTATCTTTTGCCCATTGTTTTGATTGTCTTTTTTGCAGCAGTCATCAATATTATCCTCATAGCCTTGGTAGTTCAGTTCATCAAGAGACGGTTTGAGGGAGATTATGAGAAAGGAGATGCCAAATGAGTGAATTTGTTTCCAATCCCTTGTTTGGGCTTGCCCTGTCTATCCTAGCTTATCTAGTGGGAATGCTGATTTACAGACGTTTTCCCCATCCATTGACAACGCCCTTGCTTTTGTCAGCTGTTTTCATTATCATCTTTCTAAAGGTAACAGGTATTTCTTACCAAGATTACTACCAAGGTGGAGTTTATCTGAACAACTTGATTGTCCCGTCGACCGTGGCTCTAGGGATTCCGCTTTATAAGAGTTTTCACTTGATGAAGCACCATGCACGGAGTATTCTCTTTGGTAGTCTGTTAGCGGTAGTGGTCAATACATCTTTCACGGCTCTTGTAGCAAAGATTTTTGGCATGGACTTTTTCCTAGCCATTTCTCTCTTTCCCAAGTCAGTAACAACCGCCATGGCAGTAGGAATTACAGAAAAATTGCAAGGTCTGACAACCGTG
Organism: Streptococcus sp. k-628; assembly: GCF_013277475.1. Taxonomy (NCBI): domain Bacteria; kingdom Bacillati; phylum Bacillota; class Bacilli; order Lactobacillales; family Streptococcaceae; genus Streptococcus; species Streptococcus sp. k-628. Next base: position 53,871 of record NZ_VMMZ01000009.1, on the reverse strand, counting down.
ACCTTGGTGGTTGTGGTGGCGACTGGGATTTTAACCAGTGTCATCGGACCAACCCTTTTGAAGTGGTTGAAAATAGATGATCCAGTAGCTGTTGGTCTTTCCCTTGGAGGAACAGGTCATGCAGTCGGAACAGGGACAGCCTTCCGATACGGCTCTGTAGCAGGAGCCATGGGTGGTTTGGCTATCGGTGTTACCGGTATTCTCTATGTCTTTGTCAGCCCTATTGTAGCCAGTTTGATATTGAGTTAATACTCAATGAAAATCTCTTCAAACCGCGTCAACGTCGCCTTGCCGTAGGTATGGTTACTGACTTAGTCAGTTCTATCCCCAACCTCAAAACTATATTTCGAGGAGCCTTCCGCTAACTTCCCAGTCTGATTTTCATTGACTATTAACGATACTTTATCACATAAAGAGGCTGGATGAAAAGTCTTCACAATCAAAAAACGCATACTACTAAGTCTTGAAAAATCCTGGTAGTATGCATTTTTTGTGAGCTGACTTATTTCCTTTCACTATATCGCAAAATGAAATAAGAACGGAACGATGGGATTTTGGAATTCAAATCAATTTATAAGAATGTTTTAGAAGCAATATTATCCTATTCCAGATTCAGTTCACTATACAATTGAGTTTTCAAGCAACCTGTTTACATAATGTGTGAATAATTAGGTTCGTAATTCCACTCTTTTTATCTCTAAAAAACCTCGCTTTCGCGAGGCTCTTCTATTTATAAGCTAAGGCACGTTTAAAGGTTTTCCAGATTCCTAAATCATCCGTTTGAAGGACTAGGCTGGCATACATGCGTCCGATAAATCCTGTTGCTACCACTGCAAAAATCACTGTAATCGCAAGTGAAATCCATGCTTCTACTCCCCCTGCATAGCCATTAATGGTTCTAAATGGCATAAAGAAGGTCGAAATAAAGGGAATATAAGAACCAATCTTCAAGATAAGATTATCACCGGCTGCACCTAGAGCTGTCACTCCAAAAAAACCACCCATAATCAAAATCATCAAAGGCGACAAGGCTTTTCCTGCGTCCTCCGGACGAGAAACCATAGAACCTAGAAAGGCCGCCAAGACGACGTACATAAAGAGACTAACCAAAATAAAGAGCAAGGTATTCAGTGAGATAGCATCTCCCAAGTGATCCAAAATACCAGACTGAGCCAAGAATGGCAAATCTTTAAAGAACAGAATGGCAGCGAGACCACCTACAACATAAATCCCAATATGCGTTAAAATCACTAGAAATAGAGCCATCATCCGCGCATAGAAATAGTGACTAGCCCTTATGCTAGAAAAGACGACTTCCATAATTTTGGTGCCTTTTTCACTGGCAACTTCCTGAGCTGTCACACCCGCATAGGTAATCAGAATCATATAAAGAAAGAATCCTAAGGCGCCTGCTGCAATTGTTTGAACAAACTTTTTATTTTCCTTGGCTTCATCAATCTTTTCTGTGAATTGAACTGTCTGCGCTAAGCGTTTTTCCTGCTCTTGAGACAAGGAGGCCGTTGAACGATTAAGCTGATTTTGCAGTTCATTGAGTGTACCTGTAACCTCAAATTTAATTCCATTTTCAAGCGATGTTTCGCCATGATAAACTGCCTTTAGAACACTATCTTCTTGATCAATGGTCAGATAGCCTTTTAATTTTTCATCTTTAATCGCTTCTTTTGCACTTGCTTCGTCTTTATAGTCAAAGTTAATACCATTTACATTCTTCAGTCCTTCTGCTACAGATGGCACTGTTGTCACTACTGCCACTTTATCATTTTTAGCCATTGAAGAGCCTTGGAGATAGCCAATTCCTCCAGAGAGACCGATAAACAAGAATGGTGAAATCACCATAAAGAAGAAACTCCATGACTTTACATGTCGAAGATAGGTTTCCTTGATTACAACCCACATATTTCTCATACTTCCACCCCTGATTCTAGTTTAAAGATTTCATCGATTGTTGGCGCTTGTTGATCAAAGGTTGCGATATACTGCCCCTGAGTCAAGATTGGGAAAAGTTCCCTTCCAGCGCTCTCATCCTCCAAAATCAATTTCCAACTGCCTTGCTTGGTCAAGCTCACCTGTTTGACATGAGGAAGTTTTTCCAATTCTTCCTTGCTTCGTTCACTTGAAACAAAGAGACGTGTTTTCCCGTATTGATTGCGAACATCCTGAACGGGTCCATGCAAGACCACACGACCATCTCGGATCATGAGAATATCGTCACAAAGCTCCTCGACGTTAGTCATGACATGGTCAGAAAAGATAATGGTTGCCCCACGTTCTTTTTCCTGAAAAATGACTTGTTTGAGCAATTCTGTATTGACTGGGTCCAATCCACTGAAAGGCTCATCCAAGATAATCAAGTCTGGTTCATGAATCAGAGTAATGATGAGCTGAATCTTCTGCTGATTTCCTTTTGACAGGCTCTTGATTTTATCAGTCAGCTTCCCTTTCACTTCCAACCTCTTCATCCATTGAGGGAGTTTTTCCTTGACCTCCTTGGCATCCATACCTTTTAGAGTCGCCAAGTAGCGAACTTGTTCAAGAACTGTCAATTTAGGCATGAGACTGCGTTCTTCAGGCAGATAACCAATCCGAGCATAGGTCTCCTGACGAATATCCTGACCATCCAGACTGATTTCTCCTTGATATTCTAAAAACTTCAAAATACTGTGGAAAATCGTTGTCTTCCCAGCACCATTTTTTCCGACTAGTCCCAAAATACGACCTGGTCGCGCTTGAAAGTCAATACCAAACAAAACTTGCTTGGATCCAAAACTTTTCTCTAGACTTCTTACTTCTAGCATCTTTAACCTCCGAAATTTCTTTCACTCATTATACTCCTTTTTGATAGCCTTTACAATGATTTCTGTCCATTTTTAGAAGACTAATGCTATGTAAAATATGGCATGGAGCGTTTTTAGTGATAAATCCATTATACAGTAGCAAACTTAATTTATCCACTCTGCTCCTCAACTGTCAGTTTTTGATCCTGAATTGTTATTTGAGTAAGTTCTTTTTCCCCATAAAGTTCTCTTCCTCTAAAACTTCTGGAAAAAAGCGAATAATTTCTTGACAACATTTTTTATAAGAAACAAGTTCATCTGTCATTTCAAGAAGGAGTAATCCTTTATCCACTAATGGGCGGAACGGAATTCAATCGCTTGTCTGATGTGTTTTCTAAGGAACATATCTACTATACACATCCCTATGCCTCTTGGGAAAGGGGAACCAATGATAATCACAACAGGCTCATTCGTAGATGGTTACCTAAGGGAACTAAGAAAACGACTCCCAAAGAAGTCGCATTCATCGAAAAGTGGATGAACAACTATCCTAAAAAATGCCTGAGCTACAAGTCGCTCAGAGAAAACTTCTTGATGACTAACTTGAACTTGAAATTTAGCAATAATTCATTCACCATCTAACTATATTTAGTAATTATTTCAGAACTGATCAATATTAAAATTAACTAACGATTCAAAGAGTTCATACTAGACATAAATTACGTCCATCAGAGAGACTCTTATTATTTTTAGATTTTAGCTTTTCTAGCTTCAGAATACATCTAAACTTTAGAGAAGATGACTATTCGAAAGCGCGAATGCCTCAAAATTATCTCAGATAAGCTATTTGAAACTCAGAATGCTTTTAAATTTATGGAATCACGCTTATTCTAAACCTAGAATACACATAAACTTTAGGAAACAAGCCTATTCACTATCCATTCATCATCAAAAACACTCATTCCCCCTTTCTCCTCCAAAATATGGTATAGTAGAAATATACTATCTATGAGGAGTTTACATGTCACAGGATAAACAAATGAAAGCTGTTTCTCCCCTTCTGCAGCGAGTTATCAACATCTCATCGATTGTCGGTGGGGTTGGGAGTTTGATTTTCTGTATTTGGGCTTATCAGGCTGGGATTTTACAGTCCAAGGAAACCCTCTCTGCCTTTATCCAGCAGGCAGGTATCTGGGGGCCACCTCTCTTTATCTTTTTACAGATTTTACAAACGGTCGTCCCTATCATTCCTGGGGCCTTGACCTCGGTGGCTGGGGTCTTTATCTACGGCCACATCATCGGGACAATCTACAACTATATCGGCATCGTGATTGGCTGTGCCATTATCTTTTATCTGGTGCGCCTCTACGGAGCTACCTTTGTCCAGTCTGTCGTCAGCAAGCGCACCTATGACAGGTATATCGGTTGGTTGGATAAGGGCAATCGTTTTGACCGTTTCTTTATCTTTATGATGATTTGGCCCATTAGTCCAGCTGACTTTCTCTGTATGCTGGCTGCCCTGACCAAGATGAGCTTCAAGCGCTATATGACCATCATCATTCTGACCAAACCCTTTACCCTCGTGGTTTATACCTACGGTCTGACCTATATTATTGACTTTTTCTGGCAAATGCTTTGACATGTAAAAAATCCGTTTGGTTTCCCAAGCGGATTTTGTGTTTTATTTTGAAACTTCTTTTGCAAGAACAAAGTTCCCAAGAGTAGCAGAACCATTTCCTGCTACTGCTGGCGTTACAATGTAATCACGCACATCAGGTACTGGTAGGTAACCATTGAGAAGAGATGTAAATTTCTCACGGACACGGTCCAGCATGTGTTGTTGAGCCATGACCCCTCCACCAAAGACAATCACGTCTGGGCGGAAAGTCACTGTCGCATTAACCGCAGCTTGAGCGATATAGTAGGCTTGGACATCCCAAACAGGGTTGTTGAGTTCAATGTTTTCCCCACGAACACCTGTACGAGCTTCCAAACTTGGACCAGCTGCATAGCCTTCCAGACATCCCTTATGGAAAGGACAAACACCCTTAAACTCTTTTTCAATATCCATTGGGTGTCTAGCAACATAATAATGACCCATTTCAGGGTGACCCACACCACCGATAAACTCACCACGTTGGATGACACCTGCACCGATACCTGTACCGATTGTGTAGTAAACCAAGTTTTCGATACGACCACCAGCATTATTACGGGCAACCACTTCACCATAAGCAGAGCTGTTTACGTCTGTAGTGAAGTACATTGGCACGTTGAGGGCGCGACGAAGGGCACCAAGCAAGTCCACATTTGCCCAGTTTGGTTTTGGAGTCGTTGTGATAAAGCCATAGGTTTTTGAGTTTTTATCAATATCAATCGGACCAAATGAACCAACTGCAAGACCAGCAAGATTATCGAATTTCGAGAAGAACTCAATGGTTTTATCGATTGTTTCGATTGGAGTTGTTGTTGGAAATTGTGTTTTTTCTACAACGTTAAAGTTTTCATCACCGACAGCACAGACAAACTTTGTACCGCCCGCTTCCAAGCTTCCATATAATTTTGTCATGATAAACCTCTTGTTTTTATTTTCTTTATTATAGCATATTTCGAAAGTCTAAATTTCTCTATTTTTTAGATTTTCCTCTGTAAATCTTACCATTCAAGCAAAAACGAACAAACATGTCATTTGTTCGTTTTCGCATTAGAGAGGATTGATTAGATTTTCACTTCGATCACAGCATCCCCCTTCGCAACTGAGCCTGTTGCGACTGGAGCTACTGAAGCGTAGTTAGCTGTGTTTGTAACGATAACCATTGTTGTATCATCAAGTCCAGCTGCAGCGATTTTGTTTGAGTCAAATGTTCCAAGAACATCTCCTGCTTTCACCTTGTCACCTTGAGCAACTTTTGCTTCAAAACCTTCACCGTTCATTGTTACAGTGTCGATACCAACGTGGATTAAGACTTCAGCACCATCAGTTGTTTTCAAACCAAAAGCGTGTCCTGTTGGAAAGGCGATTGAAACTTCCGCATCAGCTGGTGCATAGACCACACCTTGGCTAGGTTTCACAGCGATACCTTGTCCCATAGCTCCACTTGAGAAGACTGGGTCATTGACATCAGCAAGAGCTACAACGTCACCAACGATAGGAGTTACAAGTGTTTCATTTTGAAGAGCTGCTGGAATGTTACCAGTTGTTTCTTCTTGGACCAAACGTTCTGTCGCTACTTCAGTAGCAACTTCTTTTTCATCCTCATAACCAAACATGTAAGTAAGAGCAAAACCAAGTGCAAATGATACAGCTACCATAAGAAGGTATTGGGCAAGTTGTCCGTTACCAACATAAAGCATTGTACCAGGGATGATGGTGATACCACTACCATTACCAGCAAGTCCAAGGATAGAAGCCAATCCACCACCGATTGCACCAGCAATCAATGAGAGGAAGAATGGTTTACGGAAGCGCAAGTTCACCCCGAAGATAGCAGGCTCTGTAATACCGAGGAAGGCAGAAAGAGCAGCTGGGAAAGCAAGTGTTTTCAGTTTTGGATTTTTAGTTTTAACACCAACCGCAACAGTCGCAGCACCTTGAGCTGTCATAGCCGCAGTGATGATAGCGTTGAATGGGTTAGCATGGTCAGCAGCAAGCAATTGCACTTCAAGCAAGTTGAAGATGTGGTGCACACCTGACACGACGATCAATTGGTGAACCCCACCAATCAAGAAACCACCAAGACCAAGTGGCAAGCCAAGAATTGCTTTTGTACCAATAAGGATATAGTTTTCAACAATGTGGAAGACTGGTCCGATGACAAAGAGTCCAAGGATAGACATGACCAAAAGTGTCACAAATGGTGTTACCAAGAGGTCAATGACATCTGGAACGACCTTGCGGACAGCTTTTTCAAATTTAGCTCCGACAACCCCGATGATGAAGGCTGGAAGAACGGAACCTTGCAAACCAACAACAGGGATGAAACCAAAGAAGTTCATAGCTGTTACTTCACCACCTGAAGCAACTGCCCAAGCGTTTGGAAGTGAGCCAGAAACAAGCATCATACCAAGAACGATACCAACGGCAGGGTTACCACCGAATACACGGAAGGTTGACCAAACAACCAAACCTGGCAAGATGATGAAGGCTGTATCTGTCAAGATTTGTGTGTAAGTTGCAAAGTCTCCTGGAAGTGGCATTTCAAGAGCAATGAAAAGACCACGCACACCCATGAAGAGACCTGTCGCTACGATAACTGGGATGATTGGAACGAAAACGTCACCGAAAGTACGGATAGCACGTTGGAACCAGTTCCCTTGTTTAGCAGCTTCTGCTTTCATGTCATCTTTAGATGATGTTGGTAAACCAAGTGCAACAACTTCATCGTACATTTTGTTTACTGTACCAGTACCAAAGATGATTTGGTATTGACCTGAGTTAAAGAAAGCACCTTGAACTTTTTCCAAGTTCTCAATCACTTCTTTATTGATTTTTCCTTCATCTTTGACCATGACACGAAGACGAGTCGCACAGTGAGCTACACTGTTGACATTTTCACGTCCACCCAAGGCATCGATGACTTTTTTTGCAATTTCCTGATTGTTCATTTGCAAAAATCTCCTTATATAAAATTTTGTTCTTGTTTGAAAGCGATTTTATTCGCCCTACGACTATTATTTTATCATGTTTTAGAAATATGTCAAGCGTTTTGCAGAAAAAATATTCTATCCACTTAGTTTGCTCGCTTTAGATTGATTGATTTTAACTGTTTTATCAGGTGTTCCTTAAAAAAATAAGTTTAAAATCTTGGTTAAAAGGGTTTTATTTCATTCTCTTTCATATTTTTGTGAAAATTTGATTGATTTCCTGCATTTATTTTATGATAAACGTTTGACAGTTTTTTCTCTTTTTTAACATAAAAGTCTTGCTTTTTTTTCCGAAAACGGTTACTATTAAAAGTGATAAGATTTTTGGAGGAATAGAAGAATGGAATGGACAACTGAGCGTCGTTACAGACTTTATCAAGATTGGACGCAAGAAGAAATTAAGAATATTAAAGAAAATATGGCACAATCTCCATGGCATACTCATTATCATGTTGAGCCAAAAACAGGACTTCTTAACGACCCAAATGGCTTTTCTTACTTTGATGGAAAGTGGATTGTTTTTTATCAGAACTTTCCTTTTGGTGCAGCCCACGGTTTGAAATCTTGGGTTCAATTGGAAAGTGAGAACTTGGTTCATTTCACAGAAACTGGAGTCAAAGTTTTGCCTGATACTCCATTAGATAGCCACGGTGCCTACTCTGGTTCTGCCATGCAGTTTGGCGATAACTTATTCCTATTCTATACAGGAAATGTCCGTGATGAAAACTGGATCCGTCACCCTTACCAGATCGGTGCTTTGATGGATAAGGATGGCAAGATTACGAAGATTGACAAGATCTTGATTGACCAGCCAGCAGACTCTACTGACCACTTCCGCGATCCGCAAATTTTTAACTTTAAAGGTCAATATTATGCTATCGTCGGAGGACAGGACTTGGAGAAAAAAGGCTTCGTCCGTCTCTACAAGGCTGTGGACAACGACTACACAAACTGGCAAGCAGTTGGCGACCTTGACTTTGCTAACGACCGCACTGCCTACATGATGGAATGCCCAAATCTAGTCTTTGTAGGAGAGCAACCTGTCCTTCTCTACTGCCCACAAGGATTGGATAAGAAAGTTCTAGACTACGACAATATCTATCCAAATATGTACAAAATTGGGGCTTCCTTTGACCCTGAAAACGCCAAAATGGTAGATGTATCTCAACTTCAAAACATGGATTATGGTTTCGAAGCCTATGCAACTCAAGCCTTCAACGCTCCTGATGGACGTGCTCTAGCAGTTAGCTGGCTTGGTTTGCCAGATGTTTCTTACCCATCTGACCGTTTTGACCACCAAGGAACCTTCTCATTGGTCAAAGAACTGACTATCAAAGACGGCAAACTCTACCAATACCCAGTCGCAGCTATCAAGGACCTTCGTGCTTCTGAAGAAGTCTTCTCAAACCGTGCTCAAACCAATAACACCTACGAACTCGAGCTCAACTTGGAAGCTAATAGCCAGAGCGAGATTGTCTTACTTGCTGACAAAGAAGGCAAGGGACTTGCAATCAACTTTGACCTTGTAAATGGTCAAGTGACAGTGGATCGTAGCCAGGCTGGTGAACAGTATGCTCAAGAATTTGGGACAACTCGTTCTTGCCCAATCGATAATCAGGCTACTACTGCTACAATCTTCATCGATAACTCTGTCTTTGAAATTTTCATCAATAAAGGAGAAAAAGTATTTTCTGGTCGTGTCTTCCCACATGCGGACCAAAATGGGATCCTGATCAAATCTGGAAACCCAACTGGAACTTACTATGAATTAGATTATGGTCGCAAAACTAACTGATGTCGCCAAACTTGCAGGCGTCAGCCCTACTACCGTTTCTCGGGTTATCAATAAAAAAGGGTATCTATCTGAAAAAACCATTCAAAAGGTCAATGAAGCCATGCGAGAATTGGGCTATAAACCCAACAACCTGGCTCGTAGTCTGCAAGGAAAATCAGCTAAGTTAATCGGCTTGATTTTCCCCAATATTTCCAACGTTTTCTATGCAGAATTGATTGATAAACTGGAACACCAACTCTTCAAAAATGGTTACAAGACCATCATCTGCAACAGTGAGCACGATTCTGAGAAGGAACGCGAATACATCGAAATGTTGGAAGCCAATCAGGTGGACGGCATCATTTCGGGTAGCCACAACCTAGGAATCGAAGACTACAATCGTGTGACAGCGCCGATTATTTCCTTTGACCGCAACCTGTCACCAGACATTCCTGTCGTTTCCTCTGACAACTATGCTGGTGGGGTCCTAGCCGCCCAGACCTTGGTTAAGACAGGTGCCCAGTCTATCATCATGATTACAGGGAATGACAATTCTAACTCACCAACCGGACTGCGCCACGCTGGTTTTGCATCCGTACTCCCAAAAGCTCCTATTATCAATGTTTCCAGTGATTTTTCTCCAGTCAGAAAGGAAATGGAAATCAAGAATATCTTGACCCGTCAAAAACCAGATGCCATCTTTGCTTCAGATGACTTAACTGCTATTCTAGTCATTAAAATCGCTCAGGAGCTGGGCATTTATGTCCCTGAAGAGCTCAAGGTCATCGGCTATGATGGGACCTACTTTATCGAGAATTACTATCCTCAACTGGCTACTATTAAGCAACCCTTGGAAGAGATTGCTTGTCTCACTGTTGATCTTCTCTTACAAAAGATTGAAGGCAAGGAAGTTGCGACAACTGGTTACTTCTTACCAGTCACTCTTTTACCAGGAAAAAGTATTTAAACACAAGAAAACTCAGACCGAATTCGTCTGAGTTTTTTATGATCTTAAATTTTCTAGGTAGCGCTGGGCTGTCTCTAGGTTAAAGGTTTTATCTGCGATGAGGCGCTCGACTAGGGGAGCTACCTCGGACTCACTAGCACCTGCTAGGAGAGCCAAGGATTTGGCCTGCAATTTCATGTGACCTTGCTGGATTCCTGTACTCACCAAGGCTTTGAGGGCAGCAAAGTTTTGGGCAAGTCCGATAGAAACGATAAGCTGGGCTAATTCTTTGGCAGAAGGATTTCCCAGTAGTTCATGACTGAGGGCTACACGAGGGTTGAGACCAATAGAGCCACCCTTGGTTGCTACAGGCATGGGCAGGGTCATCTCACCAACTAATTCTTCTCTATCAAGGTCCAGCGTCCATTGACTAAGACCTTGATAGTGTCCATCTCGACTAGCAAAGGCATGGGCTCCAGCCTCAATGGCACGCCAGTCATTACCAGTAGCAATCAAAATAGCATCAATACCATTAAAAATCCCTTTATTATGAGTAGCGGCTCGATAAGGATCAGCCTGCGCAAACTGACTAGCCAAAGCTATTTTCTCCGCAATTTCTCGTCCTTGATCCTTTTGGCGGCTCAAGTAGCGAAAGGCGATACGACAACTTGCAGTCACCAAAGAATCGGTCGCGTAATTAGATAGGATTCCCATGAGACTCTGTCCCTGGCTGAGTTCTTCTAAGACTGGTTTCAAGGCTTCCAGCATGGTATTGAGCATATTAGCTCCCATAGCTTCTTGGGTATCGACATGGAAATAAACAACAAGAAAGTCTGTTTCGCCTTTAATCTGTTCTACATGCAGATCACGCGCCCCACCTCCACGTTTAACGATAGAAGGATAGGCTTGATTGGCAAGTTCTAAGAGCTCAGCCTTCTTGCTGGAAATCTTCTCTTGCGCTAGATCTGGATCATCAACTTGATAAAGGGCAACCTGCCCAATCATCTGACGCTCATGAACCTGAGCAGTAAAGCCACCTGCTCGCTTGATGATTTTACTGGCATAGCTGGCCGCAGCAACCACCGACGGTTCTTCTGTCACATAGGGAACTGTGTATTCCTGACCGTTAACGAGAACCTCTGGGACCAGCGAATAAGGTAGAGAAAAAGTTCCCACTACATTCTCACTCAGCTGGTCTGCCACAGTCACACTCATCTGTTCATCCTGCTCCAAACTCCCTTGTCTCTCAGGACTAAGGAGTGCCTGAGCTTGCAACAACTCAAGGCGCTCATGGTATGATTTTTTAGAAAATCCATTCCAACTTATCTTCATTATTTTTCAACCTTGCTATAACGGCGTTGGTGGTCGAGAATTTCAACCAAGGCAAAATCTTGATTTTCATAGCCAGCAAACTGGGCAGAGTTTGTTTCATCCAAGTCTACTTCCTCAAAGAAGACCTTTTCATAGTCTGCAACGGACAGGGCAGTTCGTTGGTTGAGCTTATTCAAACGGTCTTTATCCAGATAAGCTTCATATCCTTCAACCAATTCACCACTAAAGAACTCAGCCACAGCCCCACTTCCGTAACTATAAAGGGCAATTTTATCCCCAGCCTTCAAGCTATCTGTATTTTCCAAGAGAGACAGAAGCCCAAGGAAGAGGGATCCTGTGTAGATATTCCCCACCTTCTGACTGTAGAGAATAGACTGGTCAAAGTGCTTTTGCAAGAGGTCTTTTTTCTCCTGAGGCAAGTTCTTATCCATGATTTTTTTCAAGCCTTTTAGCGCTAATTTAGGGTAAGGCAAGTGGAAGCAAACCGCCGCAAAATCATCCAAAGTAAGCTGGTAGCGTTTTTGGTATTCAAGCCAAGTCGTTTTCAAACTATCCAAGTATTGCTGGGTAGAATAAACACCATTTACATAAGGGGTTGTTGAGTAATTTGGTCGCCAGAAATCCATGATGTCACGGGTCTGAGCCACATTGTCATTATTAAAGGCCATCATGCGCGGATTTTGTGTAATCAACATGGCCACACTGCCGGCACCTTGAGTTGGTTCTCCTGGAGTTTCAATACCATATTTGGCAATATCACTGGCAATGACCAAGACCTTGGACTGTGGAGAATTTTCCACATGCAATTTGGCATAATGAAGGGCAGCTGTCGCTCCATAGCAGGCTTCTTTGATTTCGAAACTACGAGCAAAGGGCTGAATGCCCAGCAAGCCATGCACAAAGACGGCCGCAGCCTTACTCTGATCAATTCCTGACTCGGTCGCCACAATGACCATGTCAATTTCTGATCTTTCTTGCTCAGTTAAAATAGAGTCACTTGCGCTGGCCGCCAAGGTCACAATGTCCTCAGTTAGGGGCGCAATACTCAATTCCTCGAGTAAGAGTCCTTTACTTAATTTTTCAGGGTCAATTTCCCTCGCTTCTGCTAAGTCTTGTAACTTCAAGACATATTGACTGGTCGCAAAACCAATCTTATCAATACCGATTGTCATATTTACCTCTGTTTTATCATTCATGTAAAAAATCGTTCAGTACTATTTTATCACAAATGGCAGTAAAAGAGAGAAAAAAGACTTGATTCACCAAATCAAGCCTCTTATTGGTCATAATTTTAAAGAATGATTAGTTGCTATAGAGTTCACCGATATAAGTAGCTTTATAAGCCCCATTCTCAGTTATCAGTTCCTGGAGGATCAAATCTCCTGAGTAAGTCCTTCCCATCTCATCTACAAATTCTTGATAAAACTGACTGGTCGGAATTTCTCTGACATCCTTATCAAATGTCTTGTCAAGTGTTTTACTAACCTTTTCGGCAATCAACTGATGCTCTTGCCATCTACTTTGAAATTCTGAGCCTGAACTAGACACCATGACTGGGATAACCAACAAGGTCAGTAGACTTACAGACAATAAGGAAAATAGTGATTTTTTCATGATTTTTCCTCCTTTCTATATATAGAATAGCATACATAGAAAGCCTTGTCACTATATTTATCTCATTTTTCAGAAAATTCTTTTATTTCTGCAAAGTTGTAAAGTCTACGATACTCGATGTGTTTTTATATAATGATACAGTCTGAGAATCACTGTCCCACTAGCCATTCCAATAGAGATTACCAAAGCCAGCATGACAACCAAGGTCGCACTTGCCAGCGCTTTATTATAGTCCCCTGTCACAAAAAAGGCAGTTGTCCGATAGGAGAGGTAACCCGGAACCAAGGGTGCCAAGATTGCTAAGATAAAGACTACAGCAGGAGTCTTATAAAGAATACTTAAAATCTGGCTGACACAAGAACCTATTATGGCGGCAATAAAGGTAGCCACAATAACATTGGTCGGTTCCTTGAGCAAGAGATAGACTAGCCAGACAGCCATGCCCAAAATTCCTCCTGGTAAGAGCATAGAGCGTTGCACATTGAGTACGATTAGAAAAGTGATAATAGCAAGAAGACTTGCTACTGCTTGTAATAAAAAGGTTGTTAGTGTCATATTAGTTCATCAATACCAAGGCGACAGAAGTTCCTGCCCCTAAAGCAAGGGTAATGAGCAGGGATTCAAACATCTTGCTCATACCAGAGTTTATGTGGTTGGTCATAATATCACGAACCGCATTGGTCAAGGCAATTCCTGGAACAAACGGCATGACCGCACCAGCTATAATCAAATCTGCTGTTGAAGGAAAGCCTGTGTAGCGAGCCCAAAACTGGGCAATCATCCCAAAGACAAAGGCTCCAGCAAAGGCTGTCACAAAGGGAATTCGGATAAACTTCTCCACATAGAGGGAAAAGGCAAAACCAAATAAGGTCGCCACTCCTGCCCCGATTGCATCGTAGATATTTCCACTAAACATAATTGAGAAGAAAGGGGCACTAAATGTCGCAGCCATAGTCACCTGCAACTTGGTATAAGGAAGGGGTTGAGCTTGTAAAGCCGTCAATTGCTTGAAGGCCGTCTCTAAATCAATCTGCCCCCCAACCAGCTGACGAGAAATCTGGTTGACATCGCAGACTTTTTCGATGTTATAAGAAGAGGAGGTCACTCGCTTCATGCGCGAAATATTGGTGTTTTCAATGGAGAAAAAGATAGCAGCAGGCATGGCAAGAACATTGCAATCCACAATCCCCTGCGAATGCGCAATACGAATCATGGTATCTTCTACACGATGAATCTCTGAACCACTTTTAAGGAGAATGGTTCCTGCTAGCATAATCACATCGATAACAGCGTTTAATTCTTTTGACTCTTCCATGCTTTCCTCCTTTTATCAACTCTTTCTATTCTATCACAAATCTGGACTCAAAAAAAATCTTTGCCATGAAATCATGACAAAGATTCATTTAATCACGAGAATTTTCGTGGTTGCCTTCACTACTTGATTGAGTAGGACCAGGTGCATTCTCTCGTTGATTTCCTTGTTGGTTCCCCTGACTTGGTGTTGTAGTAGAACCTTGGTTTCCACGTTGGGCTGGTGCTGATGATGACGTTGACGGCGGTGTTTTTGGTTTGTAGATTGAAATCTTGACACGCGTCTTAGTCAAATCAACCTTTTCACCTGCTTTTGGACTCTGTTCAACGACTGTACCTTCAGCAGTTCCAGCGGGAGCTGTCGACACTTCTACAACTTCAATATTGGCTTCTTTAATACCGACAATTTGAACGAGATTATTTTTAGTAAATTCGAGACTAGATCCTATATAACTTGGCATAGCAACGCTGGTTACTTTCTTAGCAACGGTTAAGGTAATCGTTGAGGCCTTGCTCAAATCATAGGTTGTTCCGGCAACTGGACTCTGTCTGAGAACGGTTCCTGCTTCGCTCTCACTTGATTCCTCTTCTTCAATCTTGATGAGATTTTCAGGAACCTTCTTCTGCTTGAGTTCTGCGATAACATCTGTCGATTTACGGCCGATATAGTTACTCAATTGGAAAGATTGCTTGCCTGATGAGACAACCAAATTGATTTTCGTTCCTTCTTTTCGACCAGTTCCAGCGCCAGGATCTGTACGGATAATCCGCCCCTCTTCCACCTTTTCACTAGCCTCTGTCTTCTCCTCGCCAATCTCAAAATTGGCTTTCTTGAGGGTTTCCTTGGCCTCCGCAACTGTCTGACCTGCCACATCTGGAATGGCAATGGTTGCAGCAGTTCTGGATAAGATCCAAATCAGAGAGGCTGCCACCAATACAAGGCTAGCCAAAAAAATCAGGTAACGCATCTTAAATCTACGTTTTTTCGGTGCTTGTGGTTGGTAAGTTTCCTCTGTCACAGCCTGGCTTGTTTTTTTGATTGGTTTGTGTTCTGTCTGCGCTTGAACCTTAGGAATCGAAGTCAAGGTGCTCTGGGATACTTTTGGTAGAGTCTTGGTGTCCGCCTTAGTCGCATCGTCAAAGACCAGTTTTGGTTCATTACGACGATTATAAGACAAACTACTAGACAAATCTACATACATTTCAGCAACTGATTTATAGCGATCTGTCAATTTTTTAGCAGTTGCCTTGATAACAACATTCTCCAAAGCCTGGGGCACAGATGGATTCTCAGCAATAACGGACGGCAGTGGTTTTTGGAAATGCTGGAGGGCGATGGTCACTGCACTATCCCCATCATAAGGGATATGGCCTGTCAGCATCTCATAGAAAATAATCCCCATTGCATAGATATCACTTTGTACAGTCGCCTTCGAACCACGCGCCTGCTCTGGTGACAAGTAATGAACTGAACCCAGCATCGAGTTAGTCTGAGTCAGACTCGTCTCAGCAAAGGCTACTGCAATCCCAAAGTCTGTAACCTTGACAGTCCCATCTGGTGTCAAGAGGATGTTTTGAGGTTTCAAGTCCCTGTGAACAATTCCTCTGGTATGGGCCAAACGCATGGCTAGGAGGATTTGTCCCATGATACGGACGGCTTCTTCATTAGAAAGAGGATAATGTTCCTTGATATAGCGTTTAAGGTCAAGTCCAGCCACATACTCCATAGCTAGGTACTGTTGACCGTCTTCCTCGCCAATATCTGTTATCCGAACGATATGAGGATGGTCTAAATCTGCCATAGCTCTCGCTTCACGCTGAAAACGAGCCACAGCTATCGGGTCTGTCTGGTAGTTGGTTCTCAGAACCTTCACTGCCACTTCTTCCCCGTCCAGAATCAAATCTTTGGCCAAGTAGACATCCGCCATGCCTCCTCGACCAATTTGTTTGACAATCCGATAGCGTCCGGCAAAAATCTTGCCGATTTGGATCATTCTGCATCCTCCTCGTTCATAGAAACAAGGGCAACCGTAATGTTGTCTAAACCTCCTGCATTGTTAGCAAAACGAACAAGTGTCTCCGTTTTATCTGCCAAAGGAATATCACTGGTTACAATATCACGAATCTCACTGCCTGAAATCATGTTGGTCAAGCCGTCACTATTGAGCAAGAGATAGTCACCTGACTCAAGGATCACTGTCCCAAAATCAGGCTGAATTTCATCTTTTTGCCCAATAGACTGGGTGATAATATTTTTTTGCGGATGAGCTTCTGCCTCTTCTGGTGTCAATTGACCAGCCTTGAGCAATTCATTGACCAAGGAATGGTCGCTCGTTAACTGATGGTATTCTTCTCCACGAATCAAGCCGATACGCGAATCACCAATATGAGCATAGATAGCCTGATTATCAATAATAGCAAGGACTTCCAAAGTAGTTCCCATGCCTCTGTAAGCTTCATCCTGACCAAGCTGGTGAATCTTTTGATTTTCAATTTCTAGGTAATGGGCGAACCATTCACGCACTTCATTGACTGTATCGATTTGGGTATCAACCCAAGCTATACCTAGGTCTGTTACCGCCATTTCACTAGCGATATTCCCTGCGCGATGACCTCCCATCCCATCAGCTAAAATAATCATGGTACGTCCAGCTCTATTGACATAGTGGTTGACATAGTCTTGGTTATTTGTTCGTTTCTGACCAACATCTGTTAATAATGAAATTTCCATGTGTCAGTTCCTTCCTAATCCGATATCTTGCGAAATTGACTGATGAAGAATCCATCACTTCCATACAGTTCAGGTGTAATGAGGATACAGCCATCTTTCATGATATCCTTACATTCATGTTCTAGTCTTACCTGCTCAAACTCAGGATGACTTTCTAAAAACGCCTCAACGACTTGAAAATTCTCCTCTGAGACAATAGTACAGGTACTATACGTTATTATACCACCTTTGCCTAGTGTTTGACAAACACTACCTAATATTTCTAGCTGAATTTCCTGTAAGGACGCGAAATCTGCCGTTTCTTTATTGTATTTGATGTCTGGTTTTCGGCGCAAAAGACCGATTCCTGAACAGGGAGCATCCACCAAAATCTTATCAAATGAATCCTGACCAAAAAACTCATGTACCTTTCTGGCATCCAATTTTTGCCTTTGAACCCGATCTGCAACTCCCAGACGTTGGGCATTTTCTTGAATCAAGTCCAACTTGTGGTCATACAAGTCCAGAGCAGTAACCTGACCTGTCGTAAGATAAGAGGCTATATGGGCTGTTTTCCCACCCGGAGCCGCACAGGCATCAAGCACTCGTTCATCACCTTGTAAATCAAGCGTCGGAGCAACCAGCTGACTGGACTCGTCTTGGATGGTAATGGCTCCATCCGCAAATAAATTATGCCCTGCAAAATTCCCTTGCTCCTTAACCAGACCAGTGGTTGCTAAAAGGGAATTATTCGCCTCCAACAAGGCTTGGATTTCCTCTTTTCGACTTAGGTCTGTTACACGAATACTGGCCTTGTTTCGCACCAAGAGACTTTCAAAAATAGCCTGTGCTCGCTCCTCTCCGTATTCTTCCTTAAGTTTAGACACCAACCAAACCGGAAGAGAATAGGCAATGGAGTCACGCTTGTTTTTTCGTTTGATGCTGGTGATATCTGGCCAGCCTTCACGTAGAATACGACGAAGGACGGCGTTGACCAATTTTTCACTGCCTTTTTTACGGACTTTGGCCAATTCTACTGCTTCATTGACCACAGCATGGTCTGGAATTTTGTCCAAATAGCGGAGCTGGTAGGCACTCATGAGAAGTAGGACATAAAGCCAGCTGTCTAACTGGTCTCTGTCCTCGATAAAGTGGGATAGGTACCATTCCAGAGTCAGTTTACGGGCTACCGTTCCATAGACTAGCTCGGTCACCAAGCCCTTGTCTGCTGCCGAAAGTTGACTTCCCTTGAGATGCTTATTTAAGGCGATATTTGAGTATGCTTGATTGATAAAAACATCCTCTAATACTGCTAGGGCTAAATTTCTAGCCGTTTCTACTTTAGTCACCAAATCGTTCTCCTACAGTCAATGTACGTCCAACTCCGTTGAGGAAGGAAGCAATGTCCATCTTAGGCTTACCAGCTGGTTGCACTTGTTTGAGGGATAAAGCCCCTTCAGCCGTTGCGACAATCAATTCTTTCTTGCCGATAGAGAGGATTTCTCCTGGATTTCCCTGACCTTCTACTGGTAGAGCTTCATAAATCTTAAAGCGGTCGCCCTTAAGGAAAGTATGGGCAACAGGCCAGGGGTTCATGCCACGGATCTGGTTGAAGAGTTGACGATTAGTTTTGTTCCAGTCCAGTTTTTCTTCCTCTGTCTTAATATTTGGCGAGAAGGTAACCTGACTCGGATCCTGTGGTTCAGGTTTGATGTCACCAGCAATGTAGGCAGGTAAAGTATCCAAAAGCAAATCGCGACCAACAAGAGCTAATTTCTCAAACAAGGTTCCAACATTGTCCTCATCTGTGATAGGAATACTGCGACGAGAAATCATATCCCCTGCATCCATTTCCTTAACCATTTCCATAATGGTCACACCAGCTTCCTCATCCCCTTGAATCAAGGCATAATGGATAGGCGCACCACCACGGTGTTTAGGAAGGAGGGAGGCGTGGACATTGACCGCAAAATCCATGCTATCAAGTAGTTTACTTGGAAGAAACTGCCCAAATGCAGCAGTCACAATTCCATCCGCTCCTAGTTTCATAATCGCTTCCATTTCTGGACTTCCAGATAATTTTTCAGGTTGGTAGATAGGAAGTCCAGCCTCCTTGGCAGCCTGCTTGACTGGGGTTTCTTGGATCACTTTTTTACGGCCGACAGCACGGTCTGGCTGGGTCACAACGGCTAGAATTTCGTAACGGTCATCTGTCAAAAGTCCTTTTAAGACTGTTGCTGAAAAGTCGGGTGTCCCCATAAAGATTAATTTTGTCATATCTTCTCCTTCTTATAAAAATTGCTGCGGCTCATGGTCAATGCTGAGACGGAGCTCACTATTTTCCCGTTCTTGAGTCAGAGCCAAGACCTGGTTGAGGGTCGGCCCAAGCTCATCTTCTAAACGGTATTTAATTAAAATCTGGTAATGATAGAGGTTGTGGGTACGGGCAATGGGCTTGGGCGTTGGACCAAGAATGTGACTAGTTTCAGACAAACCTGACCGCAAAATATTCATGACTTCATAAGCACGTTTGACAACCTCTTCTTCTTTCTTGTGAGAAAGGGTAATGCCAATCGTGAAATAGTAAGGTGGATAACCAAGTTGTCGTCTAATACCCATTTCATAGGCATAAAAGCCTTCGTAGTCCTGGTCTTTTGCAAATCGAATAGCGTAGTGCTGAGGATTGTAGGACTGTATCAAGACCTGCCCAGCTTTTTCGGCACGACCTGCCCGACCTGCCACCTGAGTCAAAAGTTGGAAGGTTCTCTCAGAAGAACGGAAATCAGGCAGATTCAAGGCTGTATCTGCATTGAGAACTCCAACTAGAGTAACATTGGGAAAATCCAATCCCTTGGCAATCATCTGAGTACCTAGTAAAATATCTGCTTCCCCTCGGCCAAACTGGTCAAGCAGAGCTTGATGACTACCTTTCTTACGAGTCGTGTCCACATCCATCCGCAAAATGCGGGCCTGCGGAAAGAGTTCTGCCAGCTCATCATAAGCCTTCTGGGTTCCCGTCCCGTAGTAACGAATACTGCGACTCTTACAGTTAGGACAGACCTGAGGAATGTCTTTCGAAAAACCACAATAATGGCAGTTCATGTTCTTGGTATCCATATGCAAGGTCAAGGAAATGTCACAGTTGGGACAAGTATCCACGGTCCCACACTCCCGACACATGACAAAGCTAGAATAGCCACGACGATTGAGCATGAGAACCACCTGCTCTTTTTTAGCCAGACGGTCCTGAATGACTTCTAGCAAAGGGGGCGTAAAGTTTGACGTCTCGTTTTGTCCGATATAGTCCCGAAAATCAATCACTTGAACCTTGGGAATAGTGGCCTGAGGATTGGCGCGTTGGGTCAGACGCAAGTGTTGATAGACGCCTTTGCCAGCACGCGCCCGGCTCTCTAAGCTCGGTGTCGCGGAACCAAGAACCAATGCCGCTTGATTATATTGGGCCCGTAAAATAGCCACCTCTCTGGCATGGTAACGGGGATTACTGTCCTGCTTATAAGTCGCTTCATGCTCCTCATCGATTATCATAACACCTAGATTTTTCAGCGGAGCAAAGATGGCAGATCTGGCACCAACCACAACTTGAGCATCTCCACGTTCTACCTTGCGCCATTCATCATACTTTTCACCATTGGACAAGCCTGAGTGAAGAATAGCCACTTTCTCACCAAAACGTGCTATAAAACGCTCCGTCATCTGAGGAGTCAGGGAAATCTCAGGCACCAGCAAAATAGCTGTCTTGCCCTTGTCCAAAGCTCCTTGGATTATTTGTAAGTAAACCTCGGTCTTCCCACTTCCTGTAATCCCTTGAAGGAGGAAGGGGGGCTGATGACTACCAATAGCACTGACAACCGCATCACGCGCCTGTCTTTGCTCTGGATTCAACTCCAAAGGCTGACTTGCCTCAATGCCTTCAAAATAAGCAGCCGAGCGTTGCACTTCCTTTTTGACTATGGTCACAGCACCTTGTTCCACAAAGAAGTTAACTTGCTCCCGCGAGTAGGAATCTAACAAACTAGCCAAGGAATCACTCTCTGGATGAGACAGCAGATAGTCTCTCAGTTCTAACTTTTTCTTGGCGCGTGCAGAAATCTCTACACCTTCTAACTGAACAAGGTCAACCTCATACCAAGACTGGGTCTTGACCTTCTTCTGATCGACAGCCTGATATTCCAGGCCAAGTAGACCTTTTCTAGTCAAACGCATCATTTCGGCTTGCTTACCTAAATCCAGAGAAGAAAAGGCAAGCGAATCTTCTGAGCCAAATAGACGCTCTCGATCTTCCTGACTCAAACCTTCCAAAGGATAGAGAATCTTGTCATAGCTGGAGTTCAGAAATCCCGGCAACATAGCCTTGAGGATGGAAATTTTATAGGAGAAGACAGATTTGCGTAACTCCTCAGCCAGCCAGAGTTGTTCTTGCGTGAGAACAGGAGAAAAATCCAGCACCTCTGCAATATCTTTTAAATCTTGCTCCATCTCTTCTTCATCTGGTTGGGACTCCAAACCAAGAACAATCCCTTGAATCAGGCGATTGCCCTTACCAAAGGGCACATGAACCCGCATCCCAACTTCCAGCATTCCCTCAAACTCCTCAGGAATCCTGTAACTATAGGGCTGGTCCGTCTGCATCAAAGGCACATCTACGATAATCTTGGCTATAGCCATCTTCTCACCTCCTCCTTGTCAGTACATTCTTGCAATAGAAAAAATAAGATTGAGTCCCCCCAACCTTAAATTTTTTCACCTTCTTCTTTTTCTTTAGCGATTTGCTCTTTGATTTTCTTTTCTTCTTCTTCTTTGCGGCGTTTTTCTTCTTCGATACGGCGACGCACTGCTTCACGTTTTCCTTCTGGATCTGGGTGAATCGTAACGTTTCCTGATTCGATTTCTTCTAAAGCGCGAAGAGTTGATTTTTCAGATTTGAAACCTTGAGTTGCTGGCGCACCTGCTTCCAATTCGTGGGCACGTTTTGCTTCCAAGATTACGAGTGAATATTTTGAAGGAACCTTGTCGAGCAAGGTATCAATAGAGGGTTTTAACATCATTTGCTTGTACCTATTTTCTAAATTTTATCGGGTAGTTGGAGATTTTGGTAACATCTCCTGATAGTGACCAATGACACGATCCACACGGAAGTGCTCTGCTTCGATCACACGTTTGACACGCTCAGCAGCTAGGGGCACCTGATCGTTGACAATCGCATAATCATACTCACGCATGAGGGCAATTTCTTCCTTGGCTTTTTCGATTCGTTGGACAATCACTTCTGCACTATCTGTTCCACGACCTACCAAACGATCTTGCAATTCATCCAAATCTGGTGGTGTCAGGAAGATAAAGACAGCATCTGGAACCTTTTTCTTGACCTGAAGAGCGCCCTGAACCTCAATTTCAAGGAAAACATCGATTCCCTTGTCCAAGGTTTCATTGACATAGGTCAGAGGAGTTCCATAGTAGTTGCCGACATATTCTGCATATTCCAACATCTGACCTTGACGAATCAGCTCTTCAAACTCTTCACGAGTACGGAAGAAATAGTCAATACCATCCACTTCTCCAGGACGTTGTGCGCGCGTCGTCATCGATACAGAGTATTGAAATTGGTTTTCAGAACTCTCAAAAATCTCTCTTCTAACCGTTCCTTTTCCAACCCCTGAAGGACCAGAAAAAACGATTAGTAAGCCTCGGTCTGCCATTGTATCTCCTTTTAGTCAGTCTGTAAAAATAAAATAAAATTTTCCTTCAGATAGTAGCATTTTACACAAACTATCCTTCTACAGTCTTTCTATCTAGTGTAACAAAAAAGCAGTAATTTTTCAACTGCTCTTTCTTATTTATTTAGCATAATCTATGATTTATACAATGTAGCCCCTTTAAAAAAGACTTGCCTTTTTATTCCATTTAAGAGATAATGAAACTACTAATATAAAAGGAGAGATTTATGCCAATTTATAAAGGAAAAAATGTCGATGAAGCTATTGAAAATGGCTTGTATGAACTCAATCTCAAAAAAAATGAGGTTAAAATCAATATTATTGAAGAAGGAAATGCTGGAGTATTTGGTTTTTTTGAAAAAGAAGCTGAGGTTGAAATTACACCATTAAGCCCACTGGAATTGAAGGTAAAAAAACTAATTCCATATTTAATTGGTGTTGCTGTAATATTTATTATTCTTTTGTTGGTGCTATTTGGAGGAAACTCAGATAAGTCAACTTCTGTTCCAACTTCCACATCTACAGAAACTAGTTCCATTGTGGAAAAATCCGTCGAAAAAACAAATGAGGCATCATCTACATCACAAAGTTCTACATCTATTTCCTCTAGTTCAACTAGTACCTCATCAAGTTCTACCGAATCCTCGTCAACAAGTCCATCCCAATCAGCTGTCATCACGACTGAAAATAATGAGGAATTTAAAGCACTATTGCAGACTGAAGATTCAAACACAATAACAGATTTTGTTCAAAAACATAAAAATCAAACTATTGAATTCGATGGAAATATTGCCTATCTATCCAAATTAAAATCAAAGTATGATGTTCTCATACATTCTGGAGATTATCATCCTGATGAAGCTTCAGGTCCTAATTTCAAAATTCCTCAAATTACTATAATATCAAACCCTATATTTAATTCATTTAATGGTGACGATATTAAGATAGGGCAGAATATACATATAAAAGCAAAAATCGGAAATTATAACACTACTCAAGATTTAATCTATATATCCCCAATTGAGATTTCACCTCGATAATATAACGAATTATTTTCAAATAATTTATTCAAAAAAACTGAAGTCAGATTGCACTGACCTCAGTTTTTTATTATTTAGCATAATCTACTGCACGAAGCTCGCGAATCACGGTTACCTTGATATTTCCTGGATAATCGAGATTGTTTTCAATTTTCTCACGAACTTTGTGAGCCAAGATTGTGACTTTGTCGTCCTTGATTTGTCCTGGATTGACCATGATACGGATTTCACGGCCTGCTTGAAGGGCAAAGCTATTTTGTACCCCTTCAAAGCCGTTCGCAATTTCTTCCAAATCATGAAGACGCTTGATGTAGCTTTCAAGAGACTCACTACGAGCACCTGGACGTGCCGCGCTCAAGGCATCTGCTGCAGCGACAATCACTGCAATGACACTTTCTGCTTCAACATCGCCGTGGTGACTAGCAATCGTATTCACCACAACTGGATGTTCCTTGTACTTACGTGCCAATTCCATACCGATTTCAACGTGGCTACCTTCAACCTCACGGTCAATAGCTTTCCCAATATCATGAAGGAAACCTGCACGACGGGCAAGAGCTGCATTTTCACCAAGCTCGCTCGCCATGATACCAGCCAACTTAGCAACCTCAATCGAATGACGCAAGACATTTTGTCCATAAGAGGTACGGAACTGCAAACGTCCCATAATCTTCATCAAGTCTGGATGAAGGTTTGGCGCACCAATTTCATAGGCAGCAGCCTCACCGTATTCACGAATCTTATTGTCAATCTCTTGACGGTTTTTCTCAACCAACTCTTCGATACGAGCTGGGTGGATACGACCATCTTTGAGCAACATTTCCATAGTCATACGAGCAATCTCACGACGAATCGGATCAAATCCTGACAAGGTCACCACTTCTGGTGTATCGTCGATAATCACATCGACCCCTGTCAAACTTTCAAAGGTACGAATGTTACGACCTTCACGACCAATAATGCGTCCCTTCATAGTATCATCTGGCAGATGAACTGTTGAGTTTGTTGACTCCGCTACATATTCACCAGCGATACGTTGCATAGCTTGAACCAGGATGTCCTTGGCCATTTTGTCAGAACGTTCCTTAACCTCTTGCTCGGCTTCGCGAATGCGGCTGGCAATCTCCTTGGTCAAGTTTTCCTCTGTCTGTGCCAAGATAATATCTCGTGCTTCTGCCTGAGACAGAGCACCAATACGCTCTAACTCTGCTTCTTTTTGTCTTTCGACTTCCTCTAATTGCTCTTCACGCGCATCAAGGTTTTTCGCTCTATCAGAAATACTTTGTTCTTTTTGTTCAAGTGTTTGTTCTTTACTCGTCAAATTGTCGTCCTTACGGTCGAGGCTAGTAGCTCTCTCGGTCAAACGACTTTCGATTTGTTTGAGTTCTTGACGTTCTGATTTGAATTCAGCGTCCACTTCTTCACGGTATTTTCTGGCTTCTTCTTTGGCCTCCAATAGTGCTTCTTTTTTAAGAGACTTGCTTTCACGCTTGGCTTCATTAACAAGTAAATCTGCTTCACGCTCAGCTTGTCCACGTAAATTAGTTGCTTCTTGTTCAGCATTTAAAAGCATCAACTCCGCAGCTTCCTGAGATGATTTCATCTTGGCTGAGATGCTGACATATCCAATGACTAAACCAATGATGACGGCAAAAACAGCAATCGCAAGCGACATGATTTCCATGTTTTTACCTCATTTTATTGTTATTCCGAATGACATACATTCTTTTACATTCTACCATAAAAAAGTGATTTTCACAAACCTAAAATGGATATCGCTAACATCCGCATTATCACTATCATAGTTATCATTTACAGATATAAAGCGAATACCTTTTTCAGGAAATATCTTTTGTAAGTACTTTCCTGACTCGATATAATCTCTGCCGAAACGAGATAAATCTTTTACCATAATGATAGAAAACTTTCCTTTATTCAGGTCATCAATCATATTCTTAAAATTTGGTCGCTCAAAATTAGAACCACTATGTCCATCATCTACATATTCATAGGATAATTCAATAGATTTCTCTTCTACCTCCAAAAAGCAAAAAGGATAAATTTCCCCTACACTTTAATAGTGAAAATTTATCCCTCTTGGTAAGCTCTTTTATTAATTTTTTTGATAAAGAAAAAGCACATTTTATTTAACTGGTGCTGAAATCTTTATAATAACATTTTTTTAGTTCTTTCTAGAATAATGATATTAAGATTTTTCATATATCTTATATATTCTTCTTCTCTCCTAGCAATCCTAATATCTTCTTTATCTAAAAAGACAACCTGATTGTTCTCTAAATCTGATTTAATTAAATCTATAATTTTATTTTGCTCATATATAAATCCTTCTAACTTAAAAAACTCGACAAATTTCTCAAATCCATTTTTACAATTATCATCATCAAAAAATAGTTCAAACCATTCACGGTAATTCTCTATAGCATAATCTATTTTTGAATTATTATTTCCCGCAAACCATTCTTTTATAGCATATAGTGTTAAATCAAAACGATCATAATATCCTTTATAAATTCCATTCTTGATTCTAGGTTTTCCACCTCTAGCTGTATTAACGGTTTCTGATTTTCCACCACCTCTAGGGAAAAGAATGTATCCACCTATTGTTCTTGAAATACTCAAATGATCTAAAATTATTCTGTCATTTAATCCTGCCTTTTGTGCCCAATAAATAGAGGCTCCTATATAATCACTTGATAATAAATACTTATCCTTATCAATAAATAAAGTATAAAAATCTCCATTTCCAAAGTTTTGGCATTTATTACATACAGATGTTATTTTAAGTTTTTCTTTTGAATCATCATCAAAAAACATCTTACATAAATCATCGTACAACGCCTTACTACATACATCAGGATCCTTTCTATTATATAATGAAAAACCTTTGGGAAAATAAGGATATAAATCAAATAGATAATTTTTAAACTTCATATTTATTATTCTCCATTAAATCTTTTTAGGAAATTTAAAGTCAAATTTTCCTCCAAGCACACCCGCACTTACTCCCGCAACTACTACAAGTGTTGTACTAATTGTTCCTATTTTCTTCACGCCACTGTTTAGCTCTTTTGTTAAATAAAACAACATTGATCATATCTGCTTCACTTACATACTTGTAAGACAACTGTTCGTTGGTAAGATCTTTTAAGAGATATTCTTTGATTGCATCTGTATGAATTTTGTAGTTAATCTTAGAAATTTCTCTATTCAAATTCCAGCCTAATGATATCTTAGAATTTTAATCTGACTTAAGTCTTTTGTAATCCTGAATTACATACATCTTAAATTCAGCAGAAATACATGAAGCAAATTCAAAGGCAATATCTGTATGTGCAAATGCACCGCCATATCTTCCACCTTTTGAGATAATTCCGATTGCTCCAGTTTTCTCTACCCATTTCTTAGGAGACAATGTAAATGAATTATATCCAGCTTCCGATTTAATTCGGTCGAATTCGACCGAATTGAAATTCATGTTGTTTAAGCTTTTCCATAAACCAAGAAACTCAATTGTATCTTTTCTTCTCATCCAATTTTTAATTACATCACTCGATACTTATCCGAACGATAAGCTCCACGTAAGGTGTTCGCAATCGACCAAACTGCATTGACTACATTTGAAATCTGAACATCGTTCGACTGGAATATCGGTAGTTTTTCTTTAAAATTAGACATTTGCTTCCCCTGTTTTTATGATTTACAATTCTCTTCATTATACCACAAAATAAGAGTTATAAAGCGGATTCAAGGACAAAAATTGTGATCGCTATACTAAACTTCTTTTCTTTTTTTATCTTAGGAAATCTGATATTCTCCAAAAAATTTTATCTTCAATTTGCTAGCTAAAATTTCTAAAATAAAAAAGCCTACTTTTCAGTAAACTTAGTAGTAATCTTTGAAGGACAAGAAAGCGATGCTATCTCCATCAATCATATAAATCAAGCGATTTTCTGCATCAATACGCCGTGACCAGGCTCCTTGGTAATCATACTTGAGTGGTTCTGGTTTACCTATTCCTGTAAAGGGATCACGTTGAATATCCTTGATTAGTTTATTGATTCTTTTTAACGTTTTCTTGTCCTGAGTTTGCCAGTAGCAATAATCTGCCCAGGCATCTTCTGTAAACTTGAGTAGCATTCATCACTCCTCACTCACATGGACCTGAGTGCTTCCAGCACGAACTTGAGCCATTCCTAGCAAGACCTTGTCAGATAGTGCCTTGTTTTGAGCGATTCTTAGGGTTTCTTGAATACTATCCCACTCGCTCTTTGAAAGGACAACAATATCCTCATCAGGATTTTTATTGACCACCGTCAAAGGCTCAAATTCATCATTTGCCTTCTTCATATAGTCTTTTAAATGATTTCGGAATGTTGAGTAAAGGACTGTTTCCATAACCATACCTCATTTTACCTCTTTTCCACTATTATACACAAAAAGAAAGAAATTGTCAGGAACTTGTACAAGATTTTCTTTTCTATCTATTTATACTCAATGAAAATCAAAGAGCAAACTAGGAAACTAACCGCAGGCTGTACTTGAGTACGG
Organism: Streptococcus sp. k-628; assembly: GCF_013277475.1. Lineage (NCBI taxonomy): Bacteria > Bacillati > Bacillota > Bacilli > Lactobacillales > Streptococcaceae > Streptococcus > Streptococcus sp. k-628. The sequence goes on along the minus strand of NZ_VMMZ01000009.1, from coordinate 25,401 downwards.
CAAGGCGACGTTGACGCGGTTTGAATTTGATTTTCGAAGAGTATTATTCGTAAAAAATCTCAAAAAGCCTACCTTTCAGTAGACTTAGTTTATTTCTATTCTTATCGGCACTCTTCCAAAATTCTGCTCTGCTATACTTGACTTTCCCAGTTGGTAAATCTGGTCTGCCTTTTGAGTCATGACATCCCAGGGTTCTTTGCCAATTCGGCTGACTAGACTGACCTGACCTTTCAAAGATTTGAGATGTTGCCTGCCTTTTTCAGTAAATCCAAGGACATGAATCCCTTCTGGCAAGTTATTTTCTCTAGCCTGCACCAAGATATAGGTCAAGAGGCGTCTGACACGCGCCTTGGTGTAACGCTTGGTCGCAACCGCCTTAACCAAGTCTTCCACAGACTGGGCTGTCTTGATGGCTTCCTTAATGCGTACTACCATTTCTTGATTGACCTGATAGATGGTAGTTAGGTCGGGATTTGACAAGATTTGATAATGGAGCAAGGGAAAATAGTCTTCCCAGTTCACCTTACTGGCCTGCTCAAAAAGGGTAACAGAAGGCATAAAGCGTTCTAAGAAATCTTGGTCCTTCTGGTGCTGACGAAGGGCTGTCGCCGAGGCAAAGTCCACATCCTTGTCCACAGAATGATAACCTGCCCCCTGACGCTGAATTGGATGCAGCTTGATATTTCGTCCTGCAACCGCCTTGGCATAAGCAAGAGCAAGAACATGATTGGGCGTATTGCCTGAAAAATCAAGATCTGCAAATTCCTTCCACATGGCTTGAGTTTTCTGAGGATAGGAGAGAGAATCAGGCAGATTTTCCACAAAACTCTCCATCTCATCACCTTGCTCTGTGTATAAGTCAGCGATTTTCTGGTAATCCAGAGCTTCTTCTGTCCCAAAAACTAGGCTATCAATGCCCAACCGAGCCAAGATATCCACAGCTCCTTGGCCAAAGAAATCTGCCGCCTGAACACTGACTAAAAAGGGCAATTCTACTACCAGATCCGCTCCATTTTCCAGCGCCATCTGGGACCGTTTCCACTTGTCCACAATTGCAGGCTCTCCACGCTGCATGAAATTCCCAGACATGGCTACGATTTTCAACCCCTCTGCCTGATCCAGCAGGTATTTGTGCCCATTATGAAAAGGATTAAACTCCGCGATAATACCTGTGATGGTCATGATAATCTCCTACTTCTGCGCGACAAAAAACCAACGGGTACTGGTTTCTGTCGGCTCCTTGTCCTCAAAGTCCGCATAGAGTTTGAAGTACTTGAATCCAGCCTGTTCCAGCAAAATATCATAGGTCAAGACCTCATAGGTCCGCTCCTCATGCACTTCATCGTGACGACTAAAGGAACCGTCAGCCTCCTTGATAAAGAAGGTCAGCTCATGAACGATAGAGTGAGGCGCTACATCCTCGTAGGTATCCCAAAGCATAGCGAAATCTTCCGCATTTTCATGGTAGGAATAGCCTGGAAAAATTTCATCCGTCTGGTAAGTCGAATGCACGTCAAAGATGAAAACTCCGTCTTCATTGAGGACATTATAGACTTCCTTAAAAACGTCTCCTACTTCCACCTCATCTTGCATATAGCAGATTGAGTCCGAATAACAAGTGACAAAATCATATTGACCTGCCTTGGACAAATCCAGCATATTGCCTTCAATAAAGTCAATCTTTTGTTTGGCTGAAGCAGCTCTCTTCTCAGCAATCTTCAACATATCCGCACTCAAATCAAGACCAGTCACATCAAAACCAGCCTGAGAGAAGCGCACAGATTGAATTCCTGTCCCACAAGCCAATTCCAAGAGTTTCTTTCTCTCCTTGGTCTTAGGCAAATGACGCAGAGAAAAGTCCGTCCATTTATCATATAAACTATCGTCCATAACCGCATCATAGACCGCCGCAAAGGTTTCATAAGTCGCCATAATCATGATACCAAGAGCTTCCATGGCAAACACCACTCGCCCTATACCTTTCTATCCATTTTCTTCTAAAATAAGTAAAGAAACCCAGTTGACTACAACTGAGTTCATCTTCTAAGCAAGAGCTTCTGAAATATCTACTGAGTCTGCCTCATGCCATAGTTTTTCGAGATTATAGTGGGCACGCATTTCTTCTGAAAAGACATGCACAACGACACCACCAAGGTCCAGCAAGACCCAACCTCCAGCTGCGTCGCCTTCGACATGACTGCCTTTAAATCCTGCTTCCGCTACTTTTTCACGGATATTATCAGCGATAGCATCCAACTGACGGCTATTCATTGAACTAGTAATAACAAAGTAATCCGTCACGCTAGTCAAATCTTGTACATCAAGTGCGAGGATATCCTCCGCACGTTTCTCATCAGCCGCTTTCACGACTAGTTCTAGTAATTCTTTTTCGTTCATTTAGTCCTCTTTCAAATAGTGCACAAAGGCGTTATAGGTTTCAAGGGTTTGGGGATAGATAGGGAATCTCTGATGAGCTAGATGCTCCACGGTACGAGCTGTTTCGTAGGCCACTGCCTTATTGAGCGATAGCTCAGCAATCTCACGTGCCACATCTACTCCAGGAAAGGCTCGATTATGCTCGATATAGTCTGCGACGTAGATGACTTTATCTAGGTCTGTCATCTGGTCAGCACCGACTGTATGGATTTCAATAGCTCGCAGGATTTCAGAGTCTTGCAAATTCAAATCTTCCTGAATTTTGTATATACCCACCATACCATGCCAGACATTATTGCCCCAGTTTTTGAGGTCAGGGTCTAGCTGATAACGGTCAATCAAGTCTAAAAATTCCTGATCTGACAGCTTCTTAGCATAGTCATGAAGAAGGCCTGCTAGACCTGCCTTCTCACCATCTACTCCAAATCTCTCTGCTAGTTCTATGGCTGCACGCTCCACACCCAAACAGTGGGTTAAACGTTTTTCAGGTAGAAGCTCTGCCATTTTTTCCAACAAAGCCTCACGGGAACAGTTGATATAGTCTTGATAGGCCATCAGTAGAGCCCCTCCTTCTCGATGTAGTCCAGCACAGGCTGAGGTAGGAGAAAGTTGGGTTTCCGACCTTGAGCAATGAAGTCACGCACCATGCTGGATGAGATATCCATGAGAGGCACATCCACCCAGATAACTGGATAGGAAGTTCCAGCCTTGTAGCGCGGGCGCTGAACCCCCACAAACTGAACCATGTCAACCAGCTCATCAATTCGGTACCATTTAGGCAGATAGTCCACCATATCGGCACCAATGATAAAGTAATAATCCGTATCTGGATGTTGCTCTGTCAAAATCTTCATGGTGTCGTAGGTGTAGGAAATGCCCTTGCGCTCCAATTCAATTGTTTCAATGGCTAAGCCTTCAATCCCCTCAATCGCCAACTCAAGCATCTTGAGACGGTGGTGTTCAGGGATGGTTTCCTTTTTATCAACATGAGGAGGTTGGTATTCAGGCATGAGCAGAACCTGGTCCAATCCCAACTGTTGCCGTACTTGGTCCGCAACGATCAGATGGGCATTGTGAACAGGGTTAAAATTCCCCCCTAAAATCCCGACTTGTTTGCGTTTTTTCTCCTTGATTTCTGGCTCCAACTCTACCTTGGTAAAGGGAGTCAATAATTCGATTGCCATAGGCTAGTCTCCTTTATTTCTCTGTATAAACAGTTATTTGGAGTAGGTTTTTAGATTTCTTTGACTTTTTTAGAAATCTTGCGATTTTCTTTCTTGCTAGACTGTTTAAACAAAATCAAGATGCGTCCGATTTTTTGGACTGTATCCACACCGATTTCTTCTTCCAAGATTTCAGCTACTTCGTGGATATTTTCATCGGTATTTTGCAAAAGAGTAACCTTGATCAATTCACGGGCGTCAAGAGCTTGACGGACGCTGGTTTTGATTTGGTCGTTGAGTCCATTTTTCCCGATTTGGATGATAGGTTTGAGGGTGTGTGCCTGGCTGTTGAGGAAGGCACGTTGTTTTGATGTTAATGACATAATTTCTTCCTTGTTTTTTTGATAGTTATCTTAGGTGGTGAGGGACGGTCGGAACTAATTTTCCAAAGATCTCATCTTTGAAAAATGGATTTCCTGACCTCACAATTGAGCCTTGGTCTCAATTGTGCCCCTTGCCAATCTACAGATTGGCAAAACACCACGGCAATAACTATCGCTATATGAGCTCACTTTGTTCGCTCAGCGATTTTACTTTAAATAATTGCTTTTCGTGTGACGACGGCGACGCCTTCTGGTGCCCAGACGGCGACTTTGGCGGTGCCTGTTACTCGGATCCAACCTAGTCCTGAGATGACTAGGTCTGTCTTATCCTTGATGTTAAATACATGCTCAACCAGTTTAGGAAATTCTTCTTTTTCCTTACTATTTGGTGGTGTTAGAAGGGTTCCGACGTGCTTATCATAAAAGTCACTAGCACCTTCTAATTTGGTACGGTGTAGTTTGAGTTCATTGTCAAAGAAGGCAGTGAAACCTTGCTTCTCACCTGTAATGAAGTCAAAGCGTCCGAGACCTCCTAAAAACAGGGTTTGTTCAGGATTGAGCTGATAGGTTTTAGGCTTGATTTCCTTTTTAGGGCTGACATACTTGAGGTTTTTGGCCGTCAAGTAATGAGCCATTTGGTGACGATGGATGATTCCCGGTGTATCGTAGATATAAGAGCCGTCGTCAAGCGGAATATCAATCTTGTCCAAGGTTGTCCCTGGGAAACGCGAAGTCGTAATGACATTCTGATCACCCGTGATTTCTTGGATAATAGCATTGATAAGGGTTGATTTTCCAACGTTGGTTACACCAACCACATAGACATCACGGCCCTTACGGTAGTGTTCAATCTTGTCAATGACTTCCTTAATGGCATGCTTGTTTTGTGCTGAAGTCAGGACGACATCAACAGGGCGAAGACCTTCTTCGTGAGCACGCTCCATGAGCCACTGGCTAATCTTGCCCGGTTTAACTGACTTAGGTAGGATATCTTTTTTATTCCCAACCAAGAGGACATCATTACCTGATACAAAACGTGGCAAGCCTGGGATGACAGAGCCATTAAAGTCAAAGATATCAATGACATTGACCACTAAGGAATCACTGTCTCCCACCTCGTGTAAGAGCTTGAGGAAATCATCGTCTGTCAACTGAACATCCGTGATCTCATTATAGTGGCGGAGACGGAAACAGCGTTGGCAATAGACTTCGCCAGTCTCCAAACCTTTTTCAAGTGCCGACTGGGGAGTAAATCCAAGACCAGCCTTGTCTGTCGTCTGAATGGTTGCTCCACAACCAATACAGAGAATTTCTTCCATAGTTAAATTCCTTTTTTATATGTAATCGGTCCGTACTTTTCAGTGATTTTTCGCATGACACGACGCTCACGAGCTCGGTTAATCTGTGTTTTAATCGAGTCATGTTGGACCAAGGGTTTGACTAAAATCGAGCGAATGCCAGCACGGTGGGCTGCTCGTATATCTGTCATGAGCTGGTCGCCAACCATGACCACTTCGCTTTTCTCATAGTGGAATTCCTTCATGGCACGGTCAATCCCAAATGTGAAGGGTTTCAGAGCCCAATAGACGTAATCAATTCCAAACTTCTCAACTGCTCTTTGGACGCGTTTCTTAGTGTTATTTGAGACTACGATAATGCGAATGCCCGCGTCCCGAAGATCATGTAGCCATTGCTTCATCTCTGGCGTCCCATCAGGGTTATTCCAAGCAATGAGGGTATTATCCAAATCGACCAAAACAGCCTTGATTCCCTGCGCCTGCAGGCTTGGGACTGTCAGATCATAGACTGCTTCCACAGCAAAATCTGGCATGTAATTTTCAATCGCCATTCTGGCTCCTTCTCTTTTATTTTCTAGTAATTTTCTTCAGCCATTGAGATAAGGCTGCCCATAAAATCAAGCTAGCCATTAAGATATAAATCCAAGCATTTGGCTCTTCTGTAAATGGTAGAGGAACATTCATTCCGAAGAAACCTGTAATAACCGCAAGTACTGCTAGTAAGACGGAGACAATAGTCAAAATTGTCAAACTATCATTCAAGTTATTGTTTAGGATGTTGTTGTAAGAAGCTGAGAGTTGTTGCAAGACTTGAGAAATCAAGTCTGTCATAGACACCAACTGATGGGCTTCAATCATGGCATCATCAAACTGCTCTCGTTCGACATCATTAAATCTCCGATAAAGAGCATGGCCCTGGATATGTTCCAAGAGGAGTCGATTTTGTTTTGCTGCTGCTGTCAAGTAAACCATACCAGTCTCCAAGTCAGAGAGGGCGAATAGATTTTTCTTTGTTGTAGTTTGACGTAGCAAGGCACTAATTTCGTCCTTACTTTTATCCATCTCTTCAATGACAGGATAATAAGCGTTACTGATAATCTCTAAACCAGAAAAGAGAAACTTGTAAATAGAAAGCGACTCATGGCTATCCAGATAAGCTGACATCTGATCAATGACATAAGCATTCTTATGGTTGCTGATGGTAATCATTCGTTGTTTTTCAACGATAAAGGTCATCGGAATCGCTTCATAATATTCTTTGTCTTTTTCTAAATCAAGAACATTATAAATAAAGGTAACCGTCCCACTTTCACGGTGGTAGTCCATGTGGGCACGTTCATTCCTATCCAGTGCGTATTCAATGGTTTCCTTGTCCAGACCGTAGATTTCAGAAAGGTCCTCTAGTTTTTTCAACTTGTCTAAATCTAGGTTAATCCAGGTACAACCATTGCCCAACTGTTTTTCTAAAAACATCTTCTCTCCTTTACCAAACTCTTTCTATTGTACCACAAATTACTTAAAATAACAGGGCTAGTCTGTGCGTGAGAAATTGCTAACAACCGTGATATTTCGGTTAGGGACAAAGTGAAGAGCTTGCTCCTCACTACGAAGCTGTGTCGTACGAATTCCCACACTGACAACCTTACCCGATACAGTAATGGGGCCATTTGTCAGAACGACCTCATCTCCCACATCCAGTTGACGTTCAAAGAGGATGAAAAAGCCATTGATGACATCAGACAGAAAACCTTGGGCTCCCATCCCAATCGCCACCCCAGCAATCCCAGCTCCAGCCAACAAACTAGATACAGGTAAGCCTAAAATCGATAAAATACAGTAGAGTAAAAAGAAATATAGCGTATAATTAAACACATTTTCTAGTAAACGCGCAATAGTCTTTTGACGCCCGACATCATGATGAGACATTTTTAGAGAAGGTTTGACAATTCTCTGTACCATGGTATGAAGCATTTTTTTAGCAATATAAAATACAATCAAAAGCAGTAAAAGAGAAATAATCTTGGTTAGAATATTCTCGATAATGGTTGTCACATCTAGCTTTTCAATATAAGCTTGAATAAATTTTTGCATATAAAACTCCTTTATTTCATTATACCATATTTTCATCAGTCTCATTCTCCATAAATATTCAAAAAATAGACAGAAAATTCTTGATTTTGTCTATCATTTATACTATAATCATAATCACTACACAAAAAGGAGATTATTATGAAAAGAATCATTCATGCTTGGAACAAGGCAAGCCTTGTCAAGCGTATCTTGATTGGTATGCTTTGTGGGGGAATCCTAGGACTGACCCTTCCTAATCTCTCAGGGATTGGGCTACTCGGGGACTTATTCGTTGGAGGTCTAAAAGCTGTTGCTCCTATCCTAGTCTTTGCCCTCGTTGCCAATGCCCTTTCCCAACATCAAAAGGGGCAAGATAGCAATATGAAAACTGTTATTTTCTTGTATATCCTAGGGACTTTCGCCGCTGCTCTTGTAGCTGTACTAGCAAGTTTCATCGTCCCTATTGAAATTACCCTAAATAGTGCCAATACTGAAATTGCTCCACCAGATGGGATTGGACAAGTCCTCAGCAACCTCTTGCTCAAACTGGTTGACAATCCAGTCAATGCCCTCATTACTGCCAACTACATCGGTATCCTATCTTGGGCAGTTGTTTTCGGGATTGCTATGAGAGAAGCCAGCAAAAATAGTAAAGAATTGCTAAAAACTATCGCTGACGTGACTTCTAAAATTGTCGAATGGATCATCAACCTGGCTCCATTTGGAATCCTTGGCCTTGTTTTTAAAACCATTTCTGACAAGGGAATCGGAAGCCTTGCCAACTACGGTATTTTATTGGTTCTATTAGTAACGACTATGCTTTTTGTTGCCCTTGTGGTCAACCCTTTGATTGCCTTCTTCTTTATGAGACGCAATCCTTACCCTCTAGTTTGGAACTGCCTTCGTGTCAGCGGTGTGACAGCCTTCTTCACTCGTAGTTCTGCGGCTAACATTCCTGTAAACATGAAACTCTGCCATGACCTTGGACTAAACCCAGATACCTATTCTGTTTCTATCCCACTTGGTTCTACTATCAACATGGCAGGGGCAGCGATTACCATTAACGTTTTGACCCTTGCTGCAGTTAACACTCTTGGAATTCCTGTTGACTTTGCGACAGCCTTTGTCCTCAGTGTAGTAGCAGCTATCTCAGCCTGCGGTGCTTCTGGTATCGCTGGCGGTTCCCTCCTTCTCATCCCAGTTGCTTGTAGCCTTTTCGGTATTTCTAACGATATTGCCATGCAAGTTGTTGGGGTTGGATTTGTGATTGGTGTCATCCAAGACTCATGTGAAACAGCCCTTAACTCTTCTACAGATGTCCTCTTTACCGCCGTTGCCGAATACGCAGCAGCCCGTAAAAAATAACTCATAAAGGCAAGCCTGCTCAGGTTTTGTCTTTTGCTCTTTTATTCTAACTTATACTCTTCGAAAATCTCTTCAAACCACGTCAGCTTCGCCTTGCCGTACTCAAGTACTGCCTACGGCTAGCTTCCTAGTTTGCTCTTTGATTTTCATTGAGTATTATCAGGAAATTCTTATGTCTATTAGCCAACGTACGACCAAGCTCATCTTAGCTACCTGTCTTGCCTGTTTTCTTGCTTATTTTCTCAATCTTTCCTCAGCAGTTTCGGCCGGAATTATCGCTCTCTTGAGCCTATCTGATACGCGTAGAAGTACCTTAAAACTGGCTCGCAATCGACTCTTTTCCATGCTCCTAGCTCTGGCTCTCAGTGTTCTAGCTTTTCACTTGAGCGGATTTCATATCTGGAGCCTTGGCCTCTATCTTGCCTTCTATGTGCCTCTAGCCTACAAGATGGGCTGGGAAATTGGCATCACACCAAGCACTGTTTTGGTTAGCCATCTCTTGATTCAAGAATCAACCTCCCCAGACCTTCTAGTCAATGAATTCTTTCTCTTTGCTATCGGTACAGGATTTGCTTTACTGGTCAATCTCTACATGCCTTCACGAGAAGAGGAAATCCAGCACTACCACACATTGGTGGAAGAAAAGTTAAAAGATATCCTCCAGCGCTTCAAATACTATTTATCCAGAGGAGACGGACGCAACCGAGCACAGCTGGTAGCAGAATTAGACACACTTTTGGAAGAAGCCCTCAGACTGGTCTATTTGGATCACTCTGACCACCTCTTTCACCAGACCGACTACCATATCCACTACTTTGAGATGAGACAGCGACAAAGTCGTATCCTGCGAAATATGGCCCAGCAAATTAACACCTGTCACCTAGCTGCCAGTGAAAGCCTAATTTTAGCGCAACTCTTTTCAAAAATTGCAGGTCAACTGAGCCAGACCAATCCTGCTTCTGATTTGCTAGATGAAATCGAACGCTATCTGGAAGTCTTCCGTAACCGCAGTCTACCCAAGACAAGAGACGAATTTGAAACCCGCGCCACCCTTCTTCAACTCCTACGTGAAGCCAAAACATTCATCCAAGTAAAAGTTGATTTTTACCAAAAATATGGACAGTAAAAAAGAAAACCACTAAAAAACAGAGCTTGCCAGCTCTTTTGAAAAGTAGTATAATTATTGCATGCGCAATCATCTTGTGATGCAGAGACTGTCCGTGAATGGACTTTCTTCTATTTACAACTCTAAAAAGAAAGGAGATACTATGACCTATTTGGAAAAATGGTTTGACTTCAATCGGCGTCAGAAAGAAATTGAAAGTCTCTTGGAAGAGACTATTGCCCAGCAAAGCGAACAAAGTCTGACCTTGAAAGAGTTTTATCTGCTCTACTATCTGGACTTGGCTGAAGAAAAATCTCTACGACAGATTGACCTGCCAGATAAGCTTCATCTGAGCCCGAGCGCTGTTTCTCGGATGGTGGCTCGCTTGGAAGCTAAAAATTGCGGTCTACTCAGTCGCATGTGTTGCCATCAAGATCGACGCTCTAGTTTTATCTGCCTGACAAGTGATGGGCAAAAGACACTGGCCTCGCTACAAAAGGCTGTCGAAGAAAGCTTGGAAACTGGTTTGGATTTCTTGATTTGAGATGATTTTAGAAAAAAGTTGCGTGCGCAATCATTTTTCTTGACATTCTCTTCTACAAGGAGTAAAATAAAGTCATCATCAAACAAAGGAGTTTTAAACATGATTGAAATCACCTATTTAGATGCCAGCAAGAACGAAAGAACTGTGACTTTCGAGTCTTATGAAGACTTTGATCGTTCGCAACAAGCTTGCCTTATCGGCGTCGCAGACTACTACCCTGTCCAAAAATTAACCTATAAGGGTCATGATTTGGACTACCATGGGACTTACGGAGACATCTTCTTCTATCTCAAGAAACAAGATTTAAGCCAATATAACTAAAAAAGGAGAAATACAATGGCAAAAGCAATTACAGATGCAACATTCGAACAAGAAACAAAAGACGGTTTGGTCTTAGTAGACTTCTGGGCAACTTGGTGTGGTCCATGTCGTATGCAAGGTCCAATCTTGGACAAATTGTCTGAAGAACTTTCAGAAGATGTTTTGAAAATCGTTAAAATGGACGTTGATGAAAATCCAAACACAGCTCGTGCTTTTGGAATCATGTCTATCCCAACTCTTCTCTTCAAAAAAGACGGCCAAGTTGTCAAACAAGTTGCTGGTGTTCACACAGCAGACCAAATCAAGGCTATCGTTGCTGAATTGAGTTAATCACACTAGAGACCAAGTACTTGCTTTGGTCTCTTTTTTCTTGGCCTTTGCCATTTTTCAAAAAATATGCTAGACTGTAAGTAGAATATTACGATGTTTGGGAAATGCCATCGCTAAAAAAAACCTTGACTTGGTATTTTTTAGCTCCCTCAAGGGAGCTTTTTGCGTGCTCTGAACATTTCCCATTTTGGAAGGAGTACTATGAAACGTCAATCTGCCTTGGTCGTCTTTAGTGGCGGTCAAGATTCTACAACCTGCCTCTTTTGGGCTAAAGAACACTATGAAACAGTCGAAGCCGTTACCTTTGCCTACGGTCAACGTCACCATCTCGAAATTCAAGTTGCCCAAGAAATCGCTAAGGAACAGGGCATTCGCCATCACATCCTAGATATGTCTCTGCTGGGACAAATCACTGAAAATGCCTTGACTTCTGATTTGGAGATTGAGCAAAAAGAGGGAGAGGTTCCCAACACCTTCGTTGACGGTCGCAACCACCTCTTTCTATCCTTTGCGGCAGTTCTTGCTAAGCAACGGGGCATTAAAGATATCGTGACAGGTGTCTGCGAGACAGACTTCTCAGGCTACCCTGACTGTCGGGATGTCTTTGTCAAATCCCTCAATGTCACCCTCAACCTTGCCATGGATTACGACTTTGTTATCCAAACACCTCTCATGTGGCTGGACAAGGCTGAAACTTGGGAATTAGCTGACAAACTCGGTGCCTTTGACTATGTTCGTGAAAAGACCTTAACCTGCTACAACGGAATTATCGGGAGTGGCTGCGGAGATTGTCCAGCCTGCCACCTACGTCAACATGGTTTAGATGTTTATCTCTCACAGAAAGGAGAAGCCTAATGTTTTTTGCACCCAAAGAAATCAAACAGGAAACTGGAGAGTCTCTTGTCTACAATCCTCACAGAACCTTGGTATCAAAAGAATTTACCTTTGATGCTGCCCATCACCTCTTTCACTATGAGGGAAAATGCAAATCCCTGCACGGCCACACCTATCATTTGCAGATTACTGTCAGTGGATTTTTAGATGAACGGGGTATGACCTACGATTTCGGAGACATCAAAGCGATCTACAAGAACTACTTAGAGCCCCACTTGGATCATCGCTATCTCAATGAGACTCTTCCCTATATGAACACGACTGCTGAAAATATGGTTTACTGGATTTTCCAAACCATGAGTCAAGAGTTGCCAGACGAGCGCGGTCTCCGTTTGGAATACGTTCGCCTCTATGAGACTCCGACTGCCTTTGCAGAGTTTAGACGGGAGTGGTTAGATGACTAGGGAACGTGTCCTCAAACTACCAGTTCTGGAAATTTTTGGGCCAACCTTTCAAGGCGAAGGCCGTGCTATTGGGCAGAAAACCATGTTTGTCCGCACTGCAGGTTGCGACTACCACTGCGACTGGTGCGATTCTGCCTTTACTTGGGATGGCTCTGAAAAGCCAACTCGTATGACAGCTGACGAGGTCATTGCTGCCTTGGATAAATTGGGGAGCTACGACTACGTCACCCTATCTGGGGGAAATCCTGCTATCCTAGCAGCTAACATGGCTGAACTCGTCACTAAACTCAAGGAACGTGGTGTCACTCTAGCTGTTGAGACCCAAGGCTCCCGCTGGCAAAATTGGTTGAAAGACATCGACCAGGTCACCCTCAGTCCCAAACCTCCTTCATCCAAGATGGAAGTCAACTTTGAGACCCTGGACTTTATCGTTTCCCAATTGGATCCAGATAAAGTCACCTTTAAAATTCCTGTCTTTGACGATGCAGATTTAGCCTTTGCCAGAGGCATACAAGAGCGCTACCAACCAGATGTTCTCTTCTTATCAGCTGGAAATCCTGAGCCCAAGGCCACAGGCAATATTGTCCAAGACCAACTAGACCGCCTTAAAGAACTCTGGGAACGCATCGCTGCTGACGATAGCTGGGGCAATGTCCGCGTCCTTCCTCAACTCCATACCCTCCTCTACGATAATCAACGTGGTGTTTAAAATTAGAAAGAAAAAAATCATGTCACAACAAGAAGAAATGAAAAACCTCAGCCTCCTCGGCAACAAAGAAACCAACTACATTTTCGAGTATCAACCAGAAGTCCTGGAATCCTTTGACAATCGTCATGTGGAAAATGACTATTTTATCAAATTTAACTGCCCTGAATTTACCTCGCTTTGCCCAATCACTGCTCAGCCAGACTTTGCGACTATTTATATTTCCTACATTCCTGACAAGCTCTGTGTCGAGTCAAAATCTCTCAAACTCTACCTCTTTAGCTACCGAAACCACGGAGATTTCCACGAAAACTGTATCAATACCATCGGGAAAGACTTGGTCAACTTGCTAGACCCTCGCTATTTAGAAGTCTGGGGAAAATTCACTCCGCGCGGTGGCATCTCAATTGACCCCTACTACAACTACGGTAAACCAGGAACTAAGTATGAAGGCTTGGCAGAACAACGCCTCTTCCAACACGACCTCTACCCAGAGAAAATTGACAACCGTTAAACTCATACTCAATGAGAATCAAAAAGCAAACTAGAAAGCTAGCCGCAGGCTGCCCAAAGCACTACTTTGAAGTTGTAGATAAGACTGACAAAGTCAGCTCAAAACACGGTTTTGAGGTTGCAGATGGAAGCTGACGTAGTTTGAAGAGATTTTCGAAGAGTATCATACGAAAAATCCCTGTTCCTCGAGATGAGGAGCAAGGTTTTTTAAGTTTCAATTATTCTTCTGTTCCAAGAAAGTTTTTCGCAACAAGGGCTGCAAGAATCCCACCAACGATTGGGGCAAGGATGAAAATCCAAACTTGTTGAAGGGCTGCACCACCTACCAAGACAGCAGGTGCCAAGCTACGAGCTGGGTTCACTGAAAGCCCAGTAATGTTCAATCCCACAAGGATCATGGCCATCAATGACAAACCGATTACCAAACCAGCAATCGCGCCATTGCCTTTGCTTGCTGATGTCACAGTCATGATAACCAAGACAAACAAGAAAGTTGCGATGACTTCAAACAAGAAACCACCAAAGACAGTGACACCGTTTGCCAAGGCATTTTCACCAAGACTTGCAGTTGACATACCTGAGTTAGCCAAGAGGAAAAAGACTGCGCCAGAAGCAATAAAAGCTCCAACAACCTGACCAAGGATGTAGTTGACAAGGTCTTTTGATGACAAACGTTTGTTTACAAACATAGCAATCGAAACAGCTGGGTTCAAGTGAGCACCTGAAACAGTTCCGATTGAGTAGGCTGCAACCACGATGGCTAAACCAAAGGCAAAGGCAATCCCAAGGTGTCCAAGACCTTCAAGACCATTTCCAAAAACAACAGCTCCTGTCCCAACGAACACAAGCATGAACGTACCGATTAACTCAGCAACAAATTTTTTCATTTTCTTTCTCCTTTTTTCAAAAACTAGATACTAGTCTATCAAAAGAAGGAAAGGGTTTCAAGAAAATTGATTGGAAATTTTCAGGATAAAATTCTATAAAAATGGTAGTGTTTATTTGAAACATTTTTTCTAAAGGTATATAATGTCAATATAGTTCTAATAAATTATTTATTCCCTAATTTGAACTAATTTTTACAACTTTGCTGTTCTTTTATGAACGTTTGAATGGTATCGTGGATACCAAGGAGGAATCATATGTCTAAAGTTGCTATTGTCACAGGTGCAGGTCAAGGAATTGGTTTTGCAATTGCAAAACGATTGGTTCAAGATGGCTTTAAGGTAGGAGTCTTAGACTACAATCCCGAAACAGCTGAAAAGGCTGTTGCCGAATTATCAGCCGAAAATGCCTTCGCTGTCGTGGCCGATGTTTCGAAACAGGCAGAAGTTGCACAAGCATTTCAAAAGGTTGTTGACCATTTTGGTGATTTGAATGTTGTCGTAAATAACGCTGGTGTTGCTCCCACTACTCCTCTTGATACAATTACTGAGGAACAATTTACACGCACTTTCGGTATCAACGTTGGTGGTGTCATTTGGGGTTCACAAGCTGCACAAGCACAATTTAAAGCACTTGCCCACGGAGGTAAAATTATCAACGCAACCTCTCAAGCTGGTGTAGTCGGTAATCCAAATCTAACTGTTTATGGTGGAACCAAATTTGCTGTTCGCGGAATTACACAAACATTAGCACGTGATTTAGCAGACTCAGGCATCACTGTTAACGCCTACGCACCAGGTATTGTTAAAACACCAATGATGTACGACATCGCTCATGAAGTTGGTAAAAATGCAGGAAAAGATGACGAATGGGGTATGCAGACATTTGCAAAAGATATTACTCTAAAACGTCTATCTGAACCAGAAGATGTAGCTGCTGCCGTCAGCTTCCTTGCAGGACCAGACTCAAACTACATTACAGGACAAACCATTATCGTTGATGGTGGTATGCAATTCCATTAAGATATAGGAAAAGAGGTTGGAAAATGATTCAACCTCTTTTATTAGTTTTCATTATTAGTTAGGACGATACAATAGAAACTCTTTCAATAAGTAATATTAGCTTATCTCTAGTATTGAAAAGACTGGATAGCGTCTTTCAAGTCATCTTGTAAACTATTTCTCTGGTCAAGTTGGACATAGACTTCCAACAGACAAGATCTAAAGTTGGAAAATTTATAAAAATCTTCCCTTTCTTCTATCGGAAAGTCAACATCTTTTATCCAAGAAGCTACTTGCTCTTGCTCTAACTTCCCTTGTAAAATCAGTTCATAGATCACTCTTGCTAAACGCCAATCTTCATCATCTGTAAAACGAATCGAAATTCTTTTAAATAGTTGACCAAGTATGTCAAATACTTCATGAACTCTGGTTTTAGGAAAGTCTGGATGACAAACTACCTCTGTCAGTAAATCGGCTCCATGTGCAAAAGCATGAACCCAACCATACTGACTGGAAAAACCCGTTGTATCCTTTTCTTTTGAAAGATAGTACAAACCTTGATTTAAAAGGACATTACGAATTTCTGCTTTTAATCTCTGATAGAAAATCGATTGCTGGTTGGCATCTGCAGCCAAGAGATTTGTATAAACAAGTGCCCTAAAAGAACGTTCAAGGGTTGACAGGCCTACCTTATCAATCTCTTTATCTATCCCTCCATCAGATGAAATCCCCTCAGCAATGAAATAAAATTGTTCCTGTGTAAATAGCTCTTCCTGAATCCCTCTAGCAAAGCTTGTAAAAACAAGGTCATCACGAATTTCTGGAGAAGGATCTCCCAAATGGTCAAGCAACCACTGGATTTCTTCCTCATGATAACTTGGTTTTTCTTCTGCTATTTTTCTAAGTAACTCTTGATACATGGTCAATACCTCTACATTTCTAGCAGCTGTTCAAAAAGCTAGTCCAAGATAACTTTCTATCTTATTCTTTTTTAGATGGACGTTTGCCTGCTGCAATTGCATCAGCCTCTGTCATCTCGACAACGTTGGCTTTATTAGTATTTGACGGCATTCTATCCTTGTTATACCAATATACTTTCGCTTGACCATTCTTAGCGACGTAAACAATTCTATCTTGCTGTTGGGCTTTAGTATCAGCTTCATGAGCAATTCTTTGCTCTTCTTCTTTTTGAGAAATGAAAGACTCAACTGCATCTATCCTACCAAGTAATTCTACCTTTTTATCATTATTTTCAATCTGATTAACTGTTTCTTTAGCAGACTTCACTTGACTTGCATCTTGACTTTCTTCCAATTGTTTGACTAAGGTTTCACCTTTTTCTTGCAACTCATTTGCAGCTTTTTCTTTGGCAATTCTCTCTTCTTCTGCTTTTTCTTTAGCTTTTTTCTCTTCTTCAACTTTTTTCTCTTCTTCAACTCGTTTTGCTTCTTCTATAATAGATGAAGCATCGGTTGTTGACTCTACTTTAGCAGTGGATGCCGCAGTTTGCTTAGTTTCTGATTGAGAAGATGAAATTTTCTTGGTGACTGTTGGGGTTTGAAGAGCAGCTGCAACAAAACTAACAATGAAAAGCCCTATCATTAAATTTCTTTTTCGAATATCTGGTGCTTTCTTTACAAAATACCAAATACCAACTCCACTCAAAACTAGATAGAGAGCAGGCAAAGCAATCAATAAAATGATTCCCAACAAGACTAGGCCTATTTTGATAAAACGTATTCTTTGTGAATCCTGCTCCAGCCATTTTTTAATTCTGTTCATATCGTTATCCTAAATTCCTTTACTCTCCCAACTGGGCACTGTAGGCGATGATCTGATCAACTGTGTCAGACAAGAATTGGATGGTATCACGGAGTGGTTTATCTGTAGAGATATCTGCTCCGATAATCATAGCTGACTCAAGCGGTGTCTTGCTACCACCTGATTTGAGGAGATTGAGCCAATCTTCAGCTCCAGTTTCTGAATGCTTCAGATGAAGGTAACCAGCAGTCGAGATGACTAGCCCTGCTGAGTAAGTGTAACTATACAAGCCCATGTAGTAGTGAGCTTGACGCATCCAAGTCAAAGCTACATCATCGTCAATTTCAATGGCATCTCCCCAGAAATCCGTCAAAACTTCCTTCATAATGCTGTTGAGTTTACTTGCTCCGAAGGTTTCTCCTTCTTCAATCAATGTATAAACCTTACGCTGGAAGGCTGCTTCCAAGAGGTGAGTTATAAAGTTATGGAAGTAGGTGTCTGTCAAGCGGTGAGCCAGAGCGAAGCGTTTTTGACGTGGGTCGTCAGATTGGTGCTCCAAGTAATCACTGAGAAGCAATTCATTGAAAGTTGACGGTGCTTCAACATAGTAGGTCGACATGTGGGCATTAAAGTAGCTTTGGTGATTGTCTGAAAAGATGAACTGACCAGAATGCCCTATTTCATGAATCAAGGTATAGACATCGCTCAAACGGCCTGTCCAGCTCATGAGAACATAAGGATGCACGCGATATGGGTCCGCTGCATATCCGCCAGAATCCTTGCCACTATTGGCAGCAAAGTCCACCCAGCGCTCTTCTTGATAGCGCGCAACTTCCTGACAATATTCTTGTCCCAAAGGTTCTACTGACTTCATGACCAAATCATAGGCGTCGTCAATAGTCACTTGAGGATTGAGGGCGCTGTCCAAATCCAATTTCCAGTCTGCAAAGGTCATCTTTTCAAGACCATTCACCTTGGCAACATGCTTGAGGTATCTCTGAGCAACTGGCGCAAAGTCCCTCATGATGAGATCAATCTGACGATCAAACATAGCACGGTCCACTTCTTGTTCAGCTAGAAGATAGTCAAAGACAGAGTCATAGCCCTTCATATCTGACAAGAGTTTCTCAGACTTGACTTGGGCTAAATAAGCTGCGGCTGCCGTATTTTGGTGCTTACGAAGTCCTTCTGAGAAGGAACGGAAAGATTTCTCACGAACCTCAGCATCCTCGTGATTTTGGTAGAAATTCTCATAGGTGACAAAACTGTTTTTGTAGGTCTTGCCATGAGCTTCAAAGTCAGCCATTTCAAAATCCCCAGCTCGCATCTTAGTGTAAATATCCTGCGGACTGTAGAAAACTTCACCAAGATTGGTCAAGGCTTTTTCCACATCAGCCCCTAGATAGTGGGCTTTTTTGATTTTGGCCTGACGAATGGCAGCTGTTAAATGAGGCAATTTACCCAAACGGTCCAAGACTTCCTCATCTGCTGCCACCAAGGCATCGTCAAAGAAGGTCAGAGCTACGCTGGCGTCTGTTTCAAATTCCATCCCAGCTTGGGCAATATTGGCAAATTCGTCATTGCTATAGTCTGTCGTCTGCGGCATAAAACCATAGTTACCAATATGGCTCATCTGAATGTAGATTTGTTCCAATTCCGCAAAGGCCTTCTCAAAATCCTCAAAAGTGTGAAGATTGTCCTTGTAATCACGGCTAAACTGGTTGATGTCTTCGCGAGACTTCTCGATTGCACGCAAGAAATCCTCACGGTCTTGGTATAGGGCTGTTAAATCCCAAAGTTCCTTCTCTGTAAATTCTGAACGGTGTTTTTGTTCCATTTTCTTCCTCTTATTTCTCTAATTCTAATAAAACACTAAGGGCTGATAAGGCGTAAAGCGGTGCTGTTTCTGCTCTTAGAATGCGAGGACCAAGTCCTGCCAAGACTGCTCCCTTAGCTTCAAAACTCTCAATTTCTGTAGGTGACAGACCACCTTCTGGACCAAAGATAAAGAGCAATTTGGCTCCTTTTTCAAGACCAGAGACCGCTTGTAAGAGCGCAGCGGCTTCTCCTTCTTTAGCCGACTCTTCATAAGCCACTACGACGCGGTCAAACTGGTCAAGTTGGGCTAGAAAATCTGCTTTCTTCTCAAAAAGCTGAATACTTGGAACCATATTACGCTTGCTTTGTTCTGCTGCTCCAAGGGCAATTTTTTCTAGTTTTTCAACCTTTTTACCCAATTTCTTGCCATCCCATTTGGCGACCGACCAATCGGCAGGAAAGGCCCAAATTTGGCTGGCACCCAGTTCGGTTACTTTTTGAGTGATAAACTCCAGCTTGTCCCCCTTGGGAAAGCCGGATGCGATGGTCACTTGGACTGGCAGTTCCACATTGTCAGCCAATTCTTGTACCAACTCAAACTGACGTGCTTCCACATCCAGCACACGCGCCAGGCGCTTGATACCATCATCAAAGACTAAGGTCACCTCATCATCTTCTTTCAAGCGCATAACCTGAAACATATGCTTGCTGGTTTCCTTGTCCTTAATGGTAACAGGAGAGATAGCACTGCCTTTGACAAAATACTGTTGCATGCTAGCCTCCAATCACACCTGAAATATCCTTGGTTTTCTTAAAGACACAGGCATTCCATTCCCCTTGAATCATGTGGGTTTCAAGGAAAAATCCAGCTGACTCAGCCGACTCGCGCACCATATCCCACTTGTCCTTAATAATTCCACTCATGATGAGGTAGCCTTCGTCCTTAACCAAACGATAGGCATCGTCTGTCAGATGAATGAGGATATCCGCCAAGATATTAGCCACGATGACATCTGCCTCAATCTCAACACCCTTAAGCAAATCTCCTGCTGCTACATGGATGTTTTCCATACCAGGGTTGAGTTCAATATTTTCCTGAGCGACTCGAACTGCCACATCATCTAGGTCATAGGCGAAAATTTCCTTAGCACCAAGTAGCGAGCTAGCAATGGAGAGGACACCTGATCCAGTACCCACATCTAGCACCGTTTCGCCACCACGAAGGACCTGCTCCAAGGCAAAGAGACTCATCTTAGTGGTTGGATGGGTCCCCGTACCAAAAGCCATACCTGGATCCAGCTTGATAATCTTTTCTCCCGCATTCGCCTCATAGTCTGTCCAAGAGGGAACGATGGTCAAATCATGAGTGATACGAGCTGGTTCATAGTATTTCTTCCAGTTGTCTGCCCAGTCTTCCTCAGCCAAGGCAGTTGTCCCCATCTTGACCTCACCCAAATCCATAAAATCTGTCAATTCTGCTAGGCGAGCCTGCAAGTCCGCCTCAACCGTTGCTATATCAACCGTTTCAGGGTAGTAGGCTGTCACTACGATTTCTTCTTGCTGCTCGACCTCTGGGAAAATTTCACCGAAGCGGTCGACATTTCCCACATAGTCCATGCTGTCTTCAATCGCAACACCTTGCGCTCCCAGCTCAATCAAGAGATTGGAAACCAACTCCTCTCCCTCACGCTTCACTGTAACTTTTAACTCTTGCCATGTTTCCATATTTAAGATACCAAGCCCGTAAAACAAAAAGCCAAAATAGGAAATTCTCTGAAGACGCTTGTGTCTAAGAAAAGTTTATCTTTTTGGCACAGTGTTTAGGGCGAGTTCAGTTTAGAAATGTAACTGAACCATCCTTTCTATTTGTCAATCAATTTTTTCATGTAAACCATATCCATACCTTCTTTTTCAGGTTCAATATGGGTTTGATGGTAGCCGTTCTTCTCATAGAAAGCAACCATACCTTCATCCTGTAATACCGTACACAAATCCCATTGTGTGATGGTTGGAAATTCTTTTTCCAGTAAGCTTAAACCTTTAGATCCATAACCTTTTCCTTGATACTGGGGCAAAATTGCTGCCGTTCCCAACCAAGCCTCCGTCAACTCTTCATTGGTCTGAACTCGTAAAAATCCGATTTTATCTTCGTTTTCTTTCACAAAGTAGTAATTGCTATTGGGACGCTCGACTAGTTTCCACTTAATTCGTTCACGGTCCTCCAGATAAGGATCGTATTCATCTTGGTATTTGTCATAAACAGCCTTAAAGCTAGCTCTTTGAATCGCAATGATGGTCTCCAAATCCTCTGCTCCTGCTCGTTCAAGTCTTATCATAAACTTTCCTCCAAATAATCCCTCAATCTACCCTGCAACTGCGGAACTACTTGACTGGAGCTAAGAAATTCCTCGACATTCATTAACTGATAGCCCTGTCCTTCATCTCCAAGTACAATCTGGTCAAACTGTTCTTGACTTAGCTGACCAACCATAAAGACAGAGTGCCGACCATCATAGAGCATACTTGGGTAAACCTTGCTCCAAAGCAGACAATCCTCAGTCAGATAAACACCAAGTTCTTCATAAACTTCACGCGCCACACACTCAAAAGGACTTTCATCCCCCTCTCGTCCCCCACCTGGAAGTTCCCACATATTGGGCCAGGGAATGCTTGCCTTATCATCGCGTAAGATAGTCAAGAGCTTATCCCCACAAAACAAAGCAATCTTACAGCCTGTGAAATCAGAAATTTCTATTTCCATATTAGACTCCTTCGGCTAATTCCTTTTCCAGCTCGGCTAACCAGTTTTGATAATAGCTTTTCTCATCCCGTAACATCCGGCTGCTATTCATTTTCTGTCTAGCAATCTTCATAACCTTGTGAGTTTGAACTACATCTTTCTTTACCTTAAATTGATACCAAGCTTGAATGACCTGCATATCTGCTGTTTTTAGAGATAAAAAGGATTTGACCCCTCGAATACTTGCATATTCTTCCGCTTTCTTATTATCTCCTTCCATCAGAGCAATTTGAAGAAGGTATAATTGACAAATAGTTTTAGACATTGGATTATCTGTTTTCTCTAACACAGACTGAAACTGTTGCTTTGCAAGCTCTATATTATCATCCAATATGAATACCAATCCCTGAAGAGTCTGAACACTTTCTGCAAAACTCCCTCTCGCCTCCTCATCAACAGGCATGATAAAGTCTTTTAAATCATATTCTTGAGGAGCTAGCAAGGTCTGGGCAGAATGCCTCAACATCAGGTAGGCATATTTCGTATTTTCAGGGTGTTGTAGCAATTCCCAAATTTTTGCGCCATCGGTGATGCCGACTGGCAAAATGTTATTTAGGAAGAAAGACAAATTAAGAAAAATCCAAGTCCCTGCAAAATACCAGCTTCTTGTCAAAAATCCAAACACTATCGCCAATAATATCAAGCTGAGATGAACCATCAAGCCTCCTGAAAGCATCAGGATGATTCTTTGATCGCTTTCATCCTCTTTTAAACCAATGTATTGAGCACCAACATTTTTCAGAATGGCTGTTCTACTAAGATGAAATCTGCCTGAACTTTTGGTCAAAATAAAATGTCCTAATCCAAAAGCCACCAGCCGATAGCCTGTCAAGTAGCCACAAAAAGCATGTCCCAGCTCATGAAGAATAAAGATTAAATATATACTTAGAAGAGCGAAGGCATAACCAAAAGTAAAGACTAAAACTGCGGAATACCCCAACTCTGCAAATGCGATGGTTCCACAAGCAAAAGCTAGCATCATCACAAGAACAGACACTGTCTGAATCAAATACGTCACAATTTTTTTCATAAACTCTCCCAATAATCCCTAGTATCTCGGATAAGGATAAAATTCTCCCTCTTCCAAGCCCACTTTTCCTTCTTCAAAGACTTCTTGGTTCCATTCCATGACGAATTCTTCTGCTTCTGGGTCTTCCAAAAAGTCCATGAGGGCATCCAGCCCAACCTCGGCAGTATCTTTAAGGAACAGCGCAAAATAAGCTAAAAATTCGCGAGAAAAACCTTTTTTAGGCAAGTAAGGGATGACCGTCAAATAGTCTTCTGTATTGACGGTTGACTTGGCAGGATTGTAAAAAAGCACTGCTTCTTCAAAGAGGATATCATCTGATGAAACTTCTCCATCTTCATCCACCATCTCCACACCTGCAGCATTTTGCGCTTCCAATAGAAAACTCACTTCAACCGCGTGGTTACGCTTGTCCCAACTAATCTCAAAGTCAAAGGGAAAGTTCTTCTCCAACTCTTCCTCTAAAACATCTAAAAATCCATATGTTGCCATTTTGTCCTCTTTCTATGCGACTCTTAAATCGCCCCGATTGCTCGAAAATATGCTAAAATAGATACTACCATCTTACCACATATACATCAGAAAATCCACGCTAGAAAGGACTGCTATGCCAGACAATCTCGCGCTTCGCATGCGCCCTAAAACCCTCGATCAGGTCATTGGTCAGGAACATCTGGTCGGACAAGGAAAAATCATCCGCCGCATGGTGGAAGCCAACCGCCTGTCTTCCATGATTCTTTATGGACCTCCTGGAATCGGCAAAACCAGTATTGCCTCAGCCATCGCTGGAACAACAAAGTATGCCTTTCGAACTTTCAATGCGACAGTTGATAGTAAAAAGCGATTGCAAGAAATTGCGGAAGAGGCGAAATTCTCTGGTGGTCTCGTCCTATTACTAGACGAGATTCATAGACTAGATAAAACCAAGCAAGACTTCCTCCTGCCACTCTTGGAAAGTGGACTGGTCATCATGATTGGCGCTACGACTGAAAATCCTTTCTTTTCTGTCACTCCTGCCATTCGTAGCCGTGTTCAGATTTTTGAGTTGGAACCTCTGTCTAACCAAGACGTCAAAGAAGCCCTGCAGATAGCTCTAAGTAACCCTGAGCGTGGTTTTGATTTTCCAGTAGAACTAGATGAAGATGCGCTGGATTTCATAGCAACCTCTACAAACGGAGACCTGCGTTCTGCCTTTAACTCGCTGGATTTGGCAGTTCTCTCTACCCCTGAGAATGATAAGGGCATCCGCCATATCACTCTAGACATCATGGAAAATAGCCTGCAGCGGAGCTACATTACCATGGACAAGGATGGAGACGGTCACTATGACGTTCTATCTGCCCTGCAAAAGTCTATCCGTGGCTCAGATGTGGATGCCAGTCTTCACTATGCTGCCCGCTTGATCGAGGCTGGTGATTTGCCAAGTCTCGCTCGTCGTTTGACTGTTATCGCTTATGAAGATATCGGTTTGGCCAATCCTGAGGCCCAGATTCATACCGTGACTGCTCTGGATGCTGCCCAGAAGATTGGGTTCCCAGAAGCCCGCATTCTCATTGCCAATGTCGTAATTGATTTAGCCCTTTCTCCAAAATCCAACTCAGCCTATGTAGCTATGGATAAGGCACTTGCTGACCTCAAAACATCAGGGCACTTGCCTATTCCGCGACACCTGCGTGATGGGCACTACAGTGGAAGCAAGGAACTGGGGAATGCCCAAGACTATCTCTATCCTCACAACTATCCTGGAAATTGGATTAAACAAGACTATCTACCAGAAAAAATTCGTAATCATCACTATTTCCAAGCAGAAGATACTGGTAAATATGAACGGGCTTTGGCTCAAAGAAAGGAAGCTATCGACCGTTTGCGAAAAATCTGAAATCCTTTTCAAAAAATTGCACTTTCCTCTTGATTTTTTTTGAAAAAGTGGTATCATATAAACATAGAAACGCTGTGGTGTACGACTTCACACTTAAGTGTTGACCGACTATTTTTTGTATTATTAGGGAAACAAAAGTCTTCTAACAGCATGTAGGCCGTCTCACACGGAAACAGCTTCAGTTAGAGCGAGTTGCCCACCTGCTTAATTGCGCGGGTTCAATACAAACCGTGAAGTTTCGGCACCAATACAGCTTTTTTCTTTGCCTCCTTAGCTCAGCTGGCAGAGCAGCGGACTCTTAATCCGTGGGTCACAGGTTCGATCCCTGTAGGGGGCATCTAAATACAACAGGAAAAGCCTTGGAACCAAGGTTTTTTTGCTTAAATAAAATTTTTTTCAAATTCTTTAGAAAACTAGCTTAAATCATAATCCAACACCAATTTTACAAATACTATAAACTAAGCTTATATACCCAAAACACAAAAAGTTCTCTTTCTATTTTGCTAGAAAGAGAACTTTTTCTTTAGGAGAAATAACTTATACTCAATGAAAATCAAAGAGCAAACTAGGAAGCTAGTCGCAGGTTGCTCAAAGCACTGCTTTGAGGTTGTAGATAGAACTGACGAAGTCGGTAACATCTACACGGTAAGGCGACGCTGACGTGGTTTGAAGAGATTTTCGAAGAGTATTTATTTTTA
>NZ_VMMZ01000088.1:0-1075 GCF_013277475.1 Streptococcus sp. k-628 | reverse complement strand
TAACAGCAGCAGCGACAACTACAGCGAAGACACAACTAGAAGGTGACAAAGCTAAGTTAGATGAAGTGGTAAATACAGATGGTAAGACACCAGAAAGTATTCAAGCTTACGAAGCTGCTAAGCAAGCAGCAGAAGCCGAAGTTACAGCAGCGAAGCAAGCAGCAGCAGATGCATTAGCTAAAGGTGACGATGCGACAGCAGCTGAAGTACAAGCAGCGCAAGAAAAAGTGACCGCAGCTCAAGGTAAGTTAGACAAAGCGAAAGAGAAGTTAGTCGATAAAGCAGACAAGACAACTCTAACGCAAGCGAATAATGCCTTAGGAAGCGAAATCACAAGTGCACCAGACACAGCTGATAAGCCAGCAAGCAAAGTGACTGCCTATAACGACGCTAAGAAAGCAGCAGAAGCAGCGAAGACAGCAGCGGAAGCTGTAATAGCGAACGACAATGCGACACCAGAAGCTGTCCAAGCAGAGATTACGAAAGTAAACAATGCCAAAGCAGCCTTGAAAGATGCGGAAGATGCGGTAACAGCAGCAGCGACAACCACAGCGAAAAACAAACTAACAGCAGACAAAGCTAAGTTAGATGAAGTGGTAAATAAAGATGGTAAGACACCAGAAAGTATTGAAGCTTATAATAACGCTAAGGCAGAAGCAGAAGCCGAAGTTACAGCAGCGAAGCAAGCAGCAGCAGATGCATTAGCTAAAGGTGACGATGCGACAGCAACTGAAGTACAAGCAGCGCAAGAAAAAGTGACCGCAGCTCAAGGTAAGTTAGACAAAGCGAAAGAGAAGTTAGTCGATAAAGCAGACAAGACAGCTCTAACGCAAGCGAATAATGCCTTAGGAAGCGAAATCACAAGTGCACCAGACACAGCTGACAAGCCAGCAAGCAAAGTGACTGCATATGAGCAAGCTAAGCAAGCAGCAGAAGCAGCGAAGACAGCAGCGGAAGCTGTAATAGCGAACGACAATGCGACACCAGAAGCTGTCCAAGCAGAGATTACGAAAGTAAACAATGCCAAAGCAGCCTTGAAAGATGCGGAAGATGCGGTAACAGCAGCAGCGACAAC